>JAAFHQ010000023.1 GCA_013298445.1 Chitinophagales bacterium
TAAAGTAGTATAGTGGTTCTTCAATTGAATTTTACCCTGTGCCGCCAATTCATTCACTGCTCGCGGGAAAAACTCACTGACATCCGGGTGGATTTTATAGCCTAAATGAAAGTCGAGTCGATAAATCAAACCCGCTTCCAACTCGGTGAACTTGTAATAGTTGGTATAAGGTTCATCCTCTTCTGAAAAGTGCAGCAGCCAATAGACATCAGCACGTTTGGGCTGACCCTGGTAAATGGACTGCGGAATCGCTTCTTCGATCAGGTCTTTTTTGCGGGTTGAAGTCAAAAACACCAGGTGAGAAGAGAACAAAGGAATCCCTTCATCCTGACTTACATCTCTAATGGTGGGCAATACCCGGGAAAGCATGATCACATTTCGCTTTTGTTTGGTGATGAGTTTGGCGTTGTAAACCGTGAACATCACCAGGAAAAATACGCCGCCCAGAATCAGCGCGAATTCGGCACCATGACCAATTTTTTGAACATTGGCGCTGAAGAAAACCCCTTCAATGGCCAAGAACAAAGCGATCAACAGGTAAATCGCCCACTGTGGCATGGCCTTGCGACTAGTCAGGTAGAAATACAACAGCAAGGTAGTAGACAACATGGCAATGGTGATCGCGATGCCATAAGCCGCTTCCATGGCTGCCGATTTTTTAAAGAAGAGTACCACAAATACACAGCCAGCAAACAAAAGCCAGTTCACAAAAGGAATGTACATCTGAGAACGGTGTTTGGAGGGGTGATACACCACAATCCGAAACCAGGTTTTGATGCGCAATGCTTCATGAATCAGCGAAAAGGACCCCGTAATCAAAGCCTGACTGGCAATGATGGCTGCTATGGTAGAAATGGCCGATCCAAATGGTACAAACCAGTGAGGCATAATGCCCGCAAAGGGGTTGGCATGCAGCTTTTGGCCCAAATGTTCCATCATCCAGGCCCCTTGGCCCAGGTAATTCAGCATCAGAGCTACTTTGACAAAAATCCAGGAAATCTGAATGTTGCGTTTGCCCACGTGGCCCAAGTCCGAATACAATGCCTCTGCCCCGGTAACGCAAAGGAAAACGGCCCCGACTACCCACCAAGCGTTGTGGTGGTGCTGGAACAATTTGACCGCGTAATAAGGATTCAAAGCAAAAAATATTTCAGGATGGCCCATAATTGCTCCCACCCCAAGGACAATCAGCATGGTAAACCAGATCAACATCAAAGGCCCAAAAAACTTGCCAATGGTATCGGTTCCAAATTGCTGAAACATAAAAATAGCGATCAAAATGGCAATAACTCCTGGAACTATAGGCAGCGAAGGCAATGCCTTTTGTGCTACCTCCAGCGATGAGGTCAAAGAAATGGCGGGGGTAATCATTCCATCGGCAATCAGGGCCGCGCAACCAATCATGGCTACATAAATCGTCCACTTGGGTGCACGTCGCCGGACCAGAGAGTACAAAGCAAAAATCCCCCCTTCCCCGTTGTTGTCGGCATTTAGGGTGATGAAGATGTACTTAAAGGTGGCTTGTAGGGTAAGGGTCCAAAAGATGAGCGAAATCCCCCCGTATATGAGCTCTTGTGTCAAAACGTCGTGACCGGCAATGGCGGTAAAAACATAGAGGGGAGAGGTTCCGATATCGCCATAAACAATGCCCAATGTTACGATAAGACTGGCAAAAGTTACTTTGTGTTGTTGTTGGTCTTTCACGGGTTTTTCTACTTGGTTTACGAAATACTTTGTGAGTGAGGCAAAGGTAAACCAAATGAGATATTCACCTAAAAAATTGCTGAAAATAAAATGGTGGTTGAGTAGGTTGAGGCATAACCGTAGGGGCAACCCTTGCGGTTGCCCTCTCTAAACAGGGCAACCGCAAGGGTTGCCCCTACGGTCGCTTAAACCTTCCTAAACCTCTCTGTATACCTTAGGCCGATTGCTCTTGGCAAAAGGCCGAATGATCAGCCGTAGCGCCCGGTCGTAAGTCAGGTAATTGTACACCCAACCCCAGAGCGTAGTAATTTTGTTGCGGAAACCTACCAAGTACATGATGTGTACAAACATCCACATCAACCAGGCGACGATGCCGTGAAAAGTTTGGCCCAAAAAGTTGACTACGGCTTTGTTGCGGCCAATGGTGGCCATGGTGCCTTTGTCAAAATATTTAAAGGGTTTCCAGGCCTGGCCTTTTTTCAGACGAACCAGGTTGGCTCCCAATTGTTCTCCTTGTTGGATGGCTACCGGAGCCATCATCGGGTAACCACGGGGCGTTTCGGGAGTAATCATGGCCGCTGCATCACCGAGTACGTACAGGCCATCATAGCCCAAAACCCGGTTGAATGCATCCACTTGTACCCGATTACCACCTACAATTTTATCGTTGGAGATCCCTTCCGGAAACTGGCCTTTCACGCCAGCAGCCCAAATCAGGGTTTCAGTAGGCAATTTAAAACCATCTTCGGTAATCAGCACAGCACCATCGTAGAAGGACACTTTTGCATCCAATTTGACCTCTACATCCATTGCTTGCAAGTCCTTTAAGGCCCGGGCACTGGCACTTTCGCTCATTCCACCCAGGAGTTTAGGCCCTGCTTCGAGCAATACAATCCGCATGCGGCTCATGTCCAGATCGGGGTAATCTTTGGGAAAGACGAATTTTTTCATTTCTCCCAAAGCACCCGCCAGTTCCACCCCGGTAGGGCCACCACCAACAATGGCGATGTTGATCAAGGAATCCTGAGCTAAGCCATCGGGTATAACACTGGCCTTTTCAAAATTTTGCAAGATAAAACTCCGCAAATTCAGCGCTTCCGGGACTGATTTCAGGCCCATCATGTGTTCTTCCTGTTGGGCAAAGCCAAAGAAGTTCGTTTGGCTGCCCGTAGCTACTACCAAATGATCGTAGCTGATGTCTCCGATATTGGTCTCTACTTTTTTCTGCTCAGGGTCAATCCGCTCTACTTCGGCCATGCGGAAGGAAAGTTTGGGGTTGCCCTGGAATATTTTGCGGATGGGGTAAGCAATGCTGTCGGGTTCGAGGCCGCCCGTAGCCACCTGGTACAACAAAGGTTGAAAAGTATGGTAGTTGTTGCGGTCCAACATGACAACCTGGAATTGTTGCTTGCGCAGCTTTTTAGCCAGTGCCAATCCTGCAAAACCGCCACCAACGATGACTACTCTGGGGTGGTCGGGGATGATGGGAAGGTTAGCGTCCATATAATGATGTTTTCTTTGTTTGGATTTAAAACTAAGTCAAAGGTAGGTCAATTACATTTACAAGTCAACCAATATTTTCAATATTTTCAATTTTAATTGAAAATAGATGAAATCAATGGGTTTTGACTAGAACTGTGCAATTCTGTTGCTTTTACGCCCAAACCAACCAATTTATATTGCCCAATTGACGCTAATATGAATATAACAGATTGTACCAAGCAGAAAATTTTCCTTATTATTGTTTTATTTGGCAATTTGACAAACCAATTTGATTGTAATTTTGTTAGCTACCTGATAATTGATTTTCTCATCCAAATTGGCGTAACTTGAATACCTCGAACTTCAATTGAACCAACAGCCCAAAATTGGGTTTTGTTACTTCGATTGACAAGAACGTCAAAATGCACGAAAAAAAATCACACGCCAATATGGTGACTACCGACAACTCTATCGACCTTATTTTGAGCAACAAAGCTCAATCCATGGGCGATAACCATATCAGTACCGGAATAGAAACCCCTTTGCGCCCCGATGCCTTTGAGTTGAACGATAAGGAAAAGATGGAGATCATTGCTCACCATTTTGCGGCGATCATGGATACCCTCGGCCTGGATTTGAATGACGACAGTTTGCAGGATACCCCCAAGCGGGTCGCCAAAATGTTCGTTCAGGAAATTTTCCAGGGCCTTAATCCGGACAACAAACCCGAAATCTCTGCCTTTGACAACAGTTACGACTACAGCCGGATGTTGGTGGAAAAAAACATCACCGTAAAAACATTCTGTGAGCACCACTTTCTGCCGATTGTTGGTAAAGCCCACATCGGCTACGTTTCCAATGGGAAAGTGATTGGTTTGTCTAAATTGAACCGGATTGTCGACTACTATGCCCGTCGCCCACAGGTACAAGAGCGCATGACCAAACAGATTTTGTTGGCTTTGCAAGAGGCTTTGGATACCCAGGACGTGATCATTGTAGTGGATGCCAAACACATGTGTGTCAGCCACCGCGGAATCCAACACGACGAAAGTACCACCCTTACCCTGGAATACAGCGGTTGCTTTGAAAACCCGGAAACCCGCCGGGAATTTCTCGACTGTTTGAAATAAATTTTCTGACAATAGGGGGATAAAAAGTAAGGAACGGAAATGAAATAAAGTAAACGAGTTGACTGAGCTATTTTTTGATTTGGCAAGGCGCGAGGAAGGCGCATAGTGTACTACGCAACTGACGAGCAACGCAGCAAAATCAGAAAAAAGCCAGTCAAGTGTTTACTTTATTTCATTTCCGTTCCTAAGTGCTCATTTTCGGCTCAAGAAAAATGAGCACTTATTTTTTTATCACCCCACTGCTATTGCTTTTTGTTTATTTTTGCCCGCATGATTACTGCAAAGCAAATTAAAAAATCATACGGCAAACTACAGGTGCTCAAAGGCGTTGACCTGAGTGTGCAACGTGGAGAGGTAGTGAGTATCGTGGGGAAATCTGGTGCAGGCAAAAGCACCTTGTTGCACATTCTGGGTACCCTGGACAATGCCGACAGTGGTCAAATCCTGATTGCTGACGAAGAGGTTTCAAAATTGGATGCCAAAAGGCTGGCGGATTTCCGCAGCAGAAGCCTGGGATTTATTTTTCAATTCCACCATTTATTGCCCGAATTCACGGCGCTGGAAAACGTCTGTATTCCTGCCTACATCAACCGTACTCCTGATGCAGTGGCCAAAAAACGGGCTTTAGAATTGTTGGATTACCTGGGCCTGTCTGCCCGAACTACCCACAAACCCGCTCAACTTTCGGGCGGGGAACAACAAAGGGTGGCCGTAGCCCGAGCTTTGATGAACCAGCCTGCGGTTATTTTCGCGGACGAACCTACCGGAAATCTTGATTCGGCTTCTTCCCAGGAACTCCACCAACTGATTTTTAACCTGCGTAAAGATTTTCAACAAACCTTCATCATTGTTACCCACAACGAAGAGCTGGCGAAGATGAGTGATCGTCGTTTGGAAATGAAGGATGGACTGTTATTGAGTTGAGAGGTTTAGAAGGTTGAGGAAGGTTGAGGCTGCCGCAAACGACTTAGACGCATCCTTGTCAAAGTCGCTTGCGGTAGCCTCAACCTCCCTCAACCTCCCTCAACCTCCCTCAACCCTCTAAACTTTTCAAATATGGATCAAGAAACAAGAGAACTCTACACCGTACGCATGCTTGGCCTCAAGTTGCCTACCGATCCCCGTTGGGTCAATTTGGCGGAAATGGACCTGGCGGAAATTTTGACCGATCACGCGTATTGCGAACAAAAGGCGGCAACTTCTTGCATTTCCCTGATCCAGGCTTATCCTGACAAGGAGGAACTGGTACGGGAAGTAGCTCCCATCGTGACCGAAGAATGGGGCCATTTTCGTATGGTGCTGAGTGAACTGGACAAACGTGGCCTCAAACTGGGTCGCCAACGCAAAGACGAATACGTCAATGAGTTATTGGCCTTTCAGAAAAAAAGCGGCTCTCGTGAAGAACGTTTATTAGAGAAACTCTTGATCTGTGCCCTGATTGAAGCAAGGAGTTGTGAACGGTTTCGGCTCTTGTCTCTGCACATCGGAGATGAAAAACTGCGCGATTTTTACTATAAATTTATGGTGTCGGAAGCCGGGCATTACCGCCTGTTCATCGATTTGGCCAAATTATACAACGATGAAGAAGTGGTAAAGGCGCGTTGGCAGGAATACCTGCACAAAGAGGCTGAGATTATGGATGGCTTGGAGCTAAGAGGAGATCGGATGCATTAAATACAATTTTATGTTCACAAAAAACACTTTTACATCCTACTTCGCCTGGTTTTCATTGCTGTTCTTTTTGGGAAATACCCCCTTTATGCAGCCAAAACAGGAGGAAAAAACCGCGACCCAACCTAATATCCTGATCATCTTCTCCGACGATCACGCCCTCAATGCCATCAGTGCCTACGGAAGCCCGTACATCAAGACGCCCAATATTGACCGAATTGGCAAAGAAGGGGCTATTTTCCAGCACATGTTTTGCACCAACTCCTTGTGTGCACCCAGTCGGGCAGCCCTGCTGACCGGTAAGCTGAGTCACATCAATGGCCACCGTGACAACCTCTCACGTTTCAATGCCGGGCAAGACATGTTTCCCAAACGACTCCAGGCCATTGGTTACCAAACCAGTTGGATCGGCAAATGGCACTTGGAAGCGACCCCGCAATATTTCGATTATTGGACTGTTCTACCTGGCCAGGGCCAATATTACAACCCCGATTTTATCGAAATGGATGGCCAAACCCGCCGCTATGAGGGGTACGCAACCACCATTACCACCGATAAAGCCATCCAATGGCTAGACAAAGACCGCGATAAAAACAAACCTTTTTGTATGGTGGTGGGGCAAAAAGCACCGCACCGGAATTGGTTGCCCGACACCATGGATTTCCACGCTTTTGATGGGGTGAAATTCAAGATGCCACCTACTTTTTATGACGATTATGCCGGACGGGTTGCTGCCGGAAAGCAGGAGATGAACGTTTACCGCGACCTGCGCATCCTGGAAGACCTCAAAGTAGACTACGACCTCAAACGAATGACCGAAGCCCAACGACGCGCCTGGCAAGCCTATTACCAGCCTATGTCCGAGGATTTTAAACGACAGAACCTCAGCGGTAAGGCCCTGGATGAATGGAAGTTTCAGCGCTACATGAATGATTATTTGGGTTGTGTTCTTTCCCTGGATCGCAACATTGGGCGGCTGCTCAATTACCTGGATGAACAAAAACTAAGTGAAAATACGGTGGTGATCTATGCTTCTGATCAGGGTTTTTACTTGGGAGAACATGGTTGGTTCGACAAACGGTTCATGTACGAAGAATCTGAGCACATGCCTTTTTTGATGCGTTACCCTAAATTGATCAAGCCGGGCACCAAGGTGAATGAGTTGTTGATGGGTATCGATTTTGCGCCTACCTTTTTGGATTTGGCTGGTGCTGAGATTCCTACGGATATTCAAGGTAAATCCATTTTGCCCTTACTGCGCAAAAAACGCAGCAAAGACTGGCGGCAACAGGTGTACTACCACTATTATGAAAAGGCGGAGCACAATGTGATGAAACATTTTGGCATCCGTACCAAGCGCTACAAACTGATTCGTTTTTATGGAGAAGGGGATTTTTGGGAGTTATACGATTTACAAAAAGACCCGCAGGAAATGAGGAATGTGTACACCGACCCAGCGAACCAAGCCCTGATTGTGGACTTGAAGCAGCAGTTGAAAGAAATGGCAGCTGGGTATCAGGATGTGGAGGCGCTGGAAATCATGAAATAGGCTATATGTAGTCGCTCATCGAAGGGAATCGAAGAATTATCCATCATTTGTGCAAATAGAGGTACAAAGTAATTACATTTGCTGCGATTTTTACACCTTACTTACTTAACAGAGACAAACGCTGTCTCAAAGGATTTTGTAATCTGTACGTTTGAAACATGGATAGAAATAACATCATCGGGATAGCCCTGATTTTCATTCTTTTTTTGGCATGGCAATATTTCCTGACACCGTCAAAAGCGCAGATTGCCGCGCAGAAGCGCACACAGGACTCCATCGCCAGAGTAGAACGACTCCGCGACAGTTTGACCATCGTTAAGAAGCAGGAAGAAAAGAAAAAGTTGGAAGCCGCCGCCGAGGTGCCTGATACTCAGCGCGTCAAAATCTTAGGTGGCCAATTCGGTAATTTTGCTGCTGCTGCCGTTGGAAAGGAAGAAACAACTGTGCTGGAAAACGAACTCATCAAGGTTACCTTCAGCAATAAAGGTGGACACATCAAGGATGTTTTGTTGAAAAAACACTTCAAGATGGTGCACGGTAAGGACCGCAAAGACCGCAAAATTCCCTTGCACTTGTTGGAGGACAGCAAAAACCGTTTTGAGTACACCCTGCCCGTACAAGGTTTGCGCAATGGTGTCAACACTGCCGACTTGTACTTTACTACCGAAAGCGATGGCAATTCTGTCACCTTCCGAGCTGACGCAGGTAATGGGGCGTATTTTGCACAGACCTATACCCTGACCGCTAATTCCTACAAATTGGACTATGCGCTGGACTTTAAAGGAATGGACAAAGTATTTGCTTCCAACGCCAAGACGATTGAGCTGAAATGGGTGAATTACCTGGATAAAATTGAAAAATCCACCCAGTACGAGCGCCAGTATTCCACCTTGAATTTCAAACCAGTGGATGCTCGCTCCGGACGTTGCTCACCTACCAAACAGTACTCCGAAAAAGACGCAGAAGGCGCCCCTATTCAGTGGCTTGCAAATACCAACCAGTTTTTTAACAGCTCTTTGATGTCGGAAAAAGGCTTTGCCAGCGCTAAAATGAGCAGCAAAAACCTGGCGGAAGAGTCGGAAGACTTAAAAGAATTGGTTAGCAACATCCAGGTTCCATTCGGAGGTGGTAGCAATGAGCAATTTGCCATGCACTTTTACATCGGCCCGAACGAATTTGACCGCTTGCACAATATGGGATTTAGCATGTCTGACATTGTGCCCTTTGGTCAGAACATCATGGGTACGATCAACCGTTGGGTGATTCGTCCTTTGTTCAGTTTTTTGACCTGGCTAATCAGCAGCAAAGGGATTGTCATTTTGATGTTGACCCTGCTGGTTAAATTGATATTGTATCCCTTGACCTATCGCATGATCTATTCTCAGTCGAAAATGACGGCCTTGAAGCCAGAAATTGATCGTTTGAAAGAACGCCACGGAGATGATCAGCAAAAGGTACAAATGGAAACCATGAAGATGTACCGCGAATTTGGGGTGAACCCATTGGGGGCCTGTTTCCCGATGTTGTTGCAATTGCCCATTTGGTTTGCATTGTACCGCTTCTTTCCGGCATCCATTGAGTTCCGCCAGGCAAAGTTCCTGTGGGCAGGTGACTTGTCTTCCTATGACGAGTTTTTCCAATTGCCTTTCAGCATTCCTTTTGGTTTTGGCGATCACATCAGCTTGTTTGCCCTTTTGTGGGTGTTGTCTACCCTCCTGTACACCTGGTACAATTCAAAAAACATGGACTTTTCGGCCCAACCAGCCATGTTGTACATGCAGTACATCATGCCAGTGATGTTCATGGGCTTCTTTAATAGTTCTGCTTCAGGTTTGTCGGCGTATATGCTTTTTAGTAACTTGCTGAACATTGGGCAAACCCTGGCCACCAAGTACTTCCTCATTGATGAGAAAAAGATCAAAGCAGGGATGGATGCCTACCGCAAAAAGCCCAAGAAAAAGAGTGGCTTTGGTGAACGAATGGAAACCATGCTGAAGGAACAGCAGAAAATGGCTGAAGAAAAGAACAAAGAAAAGGCCAAACAACCTAAGCGTAAATAATTTTTTAGTTGAGGAGTTGAGAAGTTGAGGAGTTGAGATCGGCCACTGAGCGAAGTCGAAGTGCTGATCTCAACTTCCAACTTCTCAACTCCTCAACTCTTCAACAAAAATACAACACATGTTACTTTTACAAGCAGCAACCGGAGCCTCGGGAATGGGTTACATGAACCTACTTTTTATCGGTTCCATGTTTTTGATCATGTACTTGTTCATGATCCGCCCACAGGCCAAAAAACAACGCGAGCAAGCCAACTTTGGCAAAAACTTGTCGAAAAACGACGAAGTAGTAACCAACAGTGGAATGCTTGGACGCATCAGCAAAATTGAAGATGACGTGATTACCCTGGAGGTAGGCACCAAAGTATACGTTCGGGTATTGCGCAACGCTATTTCAAAGGAATTGACCGACGCCATTTATGGAGCAGGCAAAAAGCCACAGGTGGTTACGACTACCGAAGAATAACCTGATCCCTCGGGCACGGGAAGACCGGGCTATTCTGATGCAATGCATTGGAATAGCCCTCGTTTTTTGGGTAGGTGTCCGTATGTCACAAACCTATGTGGCAACAAAAAAAATTGAACTTCATTTTTTGCTTCCTCCAGACCAGGCTTTTCACCAGGCGCCACCGCGCAATATGTCCATTCAAACCAAAGGCCAAGGCTGGGACATGTTGTATGATTTTTTACTGGGCGCAAAAATCCACCTTACCTACGACCTTACCGAACGTACAAGTATCCGTTTGGATGAAAAAAGGCTACTGAACGATATTCGAGATCGTGCAAATTCAGAAGATTTAACTTTTTTCAACCTTACCCATACAGATATTCGGATCAGTCTGGAGCCCAAAATGCAAAAATGGGTACCCATTCGGCCTATTCCAGATTTGAGTTATTTATCTGGGCATTATCTTTCCGGCAATTTAAAAATAGATCCAGATACTGTCAAAATCTCTGGACCAGTGTCCAAAATTGCTCCTACCTATGAATGGCCGACCACTAAACTTACCTTGGTCGATTTAAAGGACGATTACGAAGGGGACTTAGCCCTAAAAACTCCGGCTCCGGAAATCAACTTAAACCTTCAGCGGGTTAAAGTCTATGTACCTGTAGAGCAGGTGACGGAAAAAACCTTGTTCGTTAAAATTCAGGTGAAGAATGCTGATCGCGAGTACCGCTTGTTCCCAAGCCAGATACGTCTGACTTGTAATGTGGGTTTGAGTCATTTTAATTCGCTCAATTCAGCAGATTTTAGAGCCGAGGTAGATCTATCCAACGCTGCTATTCAAGCAGGAAATACCGTTCCAGTGATGGTGAACCTGCAACCAACCATTGTGAGCAATGTACGGTTTGTACCGAAGGTGGTGGAGTTTTATGCCATTAAAAAGGAAATCAATTGAGCTGACTTGGATCTCGGCTTAACTCCTCAATCAATTCAGCTTCTATTTCTGGATCAACTTCTATAATCGCATCTTCTTCTTTCAATTTTTTGAACACGCCCCGAATCTGAGAAGGTAAGAGGCTGACTTTGTGCCCCAACCAGGACTCTAACGTAACTGCCAAAACCACATACCCTTCGGTTACTCCAGGCAGGGGTACGGCAATACACATAAAGAAAGGCAGAAATTTAGGCAAGTCTTTGAGTTGCTCCCGCGCTTGTTGTAATTCTTCGGCAGTAGGCCCGTCTTTTGATCTGGAACGAATGATTTTACCCCTTCCATGTTTTACGAAAGTTTTGACCATCTGTTTGGTTTCAACACCTTCCATCCAGAAGGCCCAGAGCATCATTTTGGGAAAACGGGCAATTTTGCGTAATCTCATAGTAAATAGAGGTATGGTGTAATTGAGGGGTAACACAAAATTACGGTAAAAAGGTTCCTGTTGCAATAAAATCGACTACGGCAACCACAAATCGGATGTAGGGGCGACCCTTGCGGTCGCCCTTTGGGGTATGTGCGGCCTGCGGCCGGAAATGGGGGCGACCGCAAGGGTCGCCCCTACATGGTTATTTATTCCCGGCGCTTTCTTTTTCTTTTTTGTTCATCTCGATGATCTTATCCATCACATCTTCCAACTGATCGGCAGGAACCTGCTTGGATATGATCTCTTTTTTGTTGTCCAAAATGTACATCTGCGGGGTAGTTTCAACATTGTACTGGACATAATACCGCCCGGTTGGGTCAAAGGCATTGTACCATCCGGTGAGTCCATTTTCCTGGATGTATTTGAGGCATTCGGGTTGATCCTGGGCGGGTTTCACGCAGATGGCCACAAGGGTGATGCCCTTGTCCTTGAACTTTTCAAAGAATTTTTTCATTGCGGGCATCGATTCTTTGCAGTGGCCACAATCGTAGCGCCAGAAGTAAAGCAGGGTATATTCAGACTTCAGCTGGCTCAACATGGTGCGAGCCCCGTTGCGTTCCAATACGATGTCGGGTGCTGTTTTGCCAATCAGCAGGGGCTTGAGTTTTTTAGCGTTGTCCACGATTTTTTTCACCTGTTCCTGGTTCGCCCAGTTGGCTTGTCCTGTGGCGTAATATTTTTCGGACATGTGTACGTATACGGCGTCCATGCCCACAAACTTGGATGCGGCAAAGCTGTTCAAAAAGTGAATCAAGTAGAACTTAAACGCCTCCTCGGCTGGTCGCAGGCGCTCCAACACGGTATCGATGGCTATACTGATCGAATCCGGGTGTTGTACGCTGAGTTTATTCACAAAATAATCCAGGCGTTGGAACAAAAAGGGAGTCCGTAGCATCCGATTGTCACCCAGATTGATGTTGTCAAAAAAGTGCTTGCGGGTCCACAACCACAATTGGCGGTTTTTTTCTTCTTCGGGTAAGTTGTCAAAGGATTTGGGTGCCTCAGCATTGATATTGGCATTGATAATGGCTGCTGCCAAGGTACCTTTGTACTTTACAACATAGTCTTTCTGGTATTTTTCCACATCCTCATTCAGCTTGTCCATTTTTTTCTGGGCGGCATCTTTGGCTGTTGGATTGTCTTTGGCTGCTTCAATTTCCTTACCTAGGGCTTCGGCCTCGGGGCGCTTGCCATTCAGGTAATTGACGTAGTCGTAGAACAAGGTGTTTTCTTTGCTGCCCTCAAATTTGACGTTTTCACCGGGCTTGTCTTTGGTGGTGCGGACAAAAAAAGACTGTTCTTTATCGGTCAACAAGATTTGGAAAAAGTCGTTGTTGGGAGGCAAAACAATGATGTACATCCCACCTTTGAGCGCTTCCGCGCCGCTGAACACAAATTCTCCTTTGGCATCCACCAAAGCGGTGTCCATCACATATTGCTTATCGCCCATGTAATAGCCCAGGAAGAGTTGCTTTTCGGTAAAGCCATCAATTTTTACCCGGATTTGGTAAGCGTTTTTAGCCGTTGTCTGCGCAAAAGCACTTGTGATCAAAAGGCTGGCAAAAAGTGAAAGAAAGTATTTTTTCATCTTGTCTATGGATTAATGCAGTTCAAACAATGTGATGAGATAAAGGGTTTTAGAGCACATAAAGCTCTTATGTCGGTTACAACTTGCTTTTTTTACGGGTTTCAATGATTTGGTTGACCACCTCCTCCATTTTTTCATCCACAATCTGTTTGCCGATGATGACCTTGTTGCGGTCCATCAAATAGACCTGCGGGGTTGATTCAACATTGTAGGTTTTGATGTAAGCCAATTTGGGATCATAAACGTGAAGCCAGGAGCCCAAACCATTTTCATCGACATACTTCCAACAAGCCGGAATTTCGTTTTCAGTAACGTGACAAAGCGCTACTAATTTTACGCCTTTACTTTTGAAATTTTCATTGAACTTTTTCCAATAAGGCACCGAATGTTTGCAATGCCCACAGTCATAGGCCCAAATGACCAGTAGCGTATATTCCGATTCCAGATCGTGTAGGTTAAAGGTTTTGCCCTGACGATCCTTCAATGCCAAATTGGGCGCAACTTTGCCAACCAACAAGGGTTTTTGTTTGTGGGCCATTTGGATCAACTTGTTCTGTTGCTCCACACTAGCCAGTTTTACCTGGCCCGTTTCCAGGTAAGTTTCCACTAGGTGCACAAACACGGCATCCATACCCATCACTTTGGGCTGCAAATACTGCCGCAGCAACAGCACCGTGTAATATTCAAAAGCTTCAGGATTGGGTCGCAATTGATTCAATACATAATCTATACCCACTTTCAGCGAATCGGGGTGCTGGAACAGCAACTCGTTGACATAAGTGGTGATGGCCTGGTAATAATGTGGGGTGCGCAAGAGCCGAAACTCCTGCAAGGGCACATTGTCAAAACAATGCTTGCGGGCGTAGTACCAGGTTTTGTACATTTTCTCCTGATCGCTACCCGTAAAATTGGGATAACGAATGGGCAAACTGGCTTTGATGACCAGGGCAGTATAAGTGCTGCGGTTTTCGCTCAAAAATCGTTGTAAGTAGTTTTGCACCGTTGAATCCGCCTTGAGCAAGTCTTGTTTGAGTTTTTCCTTTTTGGGGCCTTCCGGGCTGCGTTTGTACTGTGCGCGGAGGGTATCTAGTTTGGGGTTGCTTTCGCTGACGTAATGGATGTAACTCTGAAACAATTCATTTTCCTTGGAGCCCACAAATTTTAGACTTTCAAATGGACTGTCCTTTTTGCTGAGGACACTGAATTGCTGCTCTTTTTCGGAAACAATGATGTCGATGCCCACATTGCTCGGCATCATCACTAGGGTATAAATGCCAGGAATCAAGGGGGTAGCTCCGCTGAACGTGTAAGCCCCGTCAGTTCCCATCTTTACAGTGTCCTTGATGTACTGTTGATTCCCGAAATAGTAGGTCAGGGTTAGTTTTCGTTCCCGATAGCCATCAATTTTTACCTTGATGTTGTAACCAGCACTGGCGAATACACTCAGCGTGTGAAAACAAAGAAGGACCAGCGTTGTAAATGCTATTTTCATGGATAAAGATTGCTTTTGGGACGAAGGTATAAATCCCTGGTAACATCACCGGAAGTACAAAATTCGCAACTCTTTTGTAATTGCTTCCAATTGCCGTCAAAATTAACGAGTGCTTAACAGAATTAAGTGTGGGAACAGTCTTCAGGGCTGCATTTTCAAGATGACTCTTGCTCCACCTTCCTCGGCATTTTCAAATTGTAAAACGATTCCCAACTTTTGGGCAAAATCGTGCACCACCTGTAAGCCAAATCCGCTGAGAAAAATTTCCTTTTGCGGTGCCGTCGAACCACTTAGGATATTGGCGGGAAAACCAGGGCCATTGTCAGTGATGCTCAGGTAGTTTTGCCGCCCCTCGCTCCAGCCTTTCCAGGTGATTTTGCCCTTGTTCTGGTTTTTTAGCGCCTTACTGGCGTTGGAACTCAGGTTTTGGAGCACAATCCAGAGGTAATTGGGATCGGAATGAAGGCTAAAACCAACAGGGCAATCAAACTCCCAATGAATTTGATCCTGAGTGGAAAAAGTGAGCTTCAAACGTTCAAAAAGTTCAGTCACAGCTACTTCTTGCGGCTCTACACTGGCCTGATTCATTTGTTCTTTGCTCCATAGTAGCATGTTTTCAAGGTTTTCCAGTAGTACTTCGGTATTGCTGGTGATCCTGGCCTGATTCTGACTGGCCATTTCCGGGGTCAACAAATCTGGAGCATTTTTTTGCAAGTGCAACAAGCTGATCAAATTGCTGAGCGGGTGCCGTAAATCATGGCTTAACACGGCCAACAATTGCGCTTTTTGCCGATTGGCGCGATCCAGCGATTGGTTGAGCGCCTGGAGTTGTTGATTGGACTTACGCCGGATCTGACTCAAACGATAAAACAAAAAGGCAATCAGCACCAGCAAAAGACTCCCCAGCGCAAAAGCCCACTGAACCTTACGCTGATTGCTGATGGTGAGTTTTTGGATGGCAATTTCAGCGTCTTTTTTTTCCAGGAAAAAATTGCTCTCAGCTTCTGCCAGTTTGTTTTTGCTTTCCTGGGAATAAATGGAGTCGTGTTGGGCATGATAATCATACATGGCCTGAAAAGCCTCGGCGTAGTTGCCTTTGGCTGATTCCAGCTCGGCTTTTAAACCCAGTAAAAAATGCTGATTGCTCTCGTCTTGCACTGCAATTGCCAAATTGGCGGCTTTGCGGTGATAATACGTAGCTTGCTCCAAAGCCTGTTTTTTACCGTTTTTACTGAGTTTTGCACTGTCAAGAAAAGACCACCCAATGTTGCCTAAATTGGTAATGGACAATTTATAGGCGGGGTAACTTTGATCCCAAATAGCCTGGGCTTTGAGCTGCAACTGAAGCCTGGTTTTAAATTGTTTCACCAACAAAGCCTGATTTTGGTAAACTTCAGCTATTTTAATGTGTTCGTCAATGGATTGAAAAACCTTTAAGGCTTTCTGGTAGTAACGAATGGCTTGTAGGGTGTCTTCTTTGAGATGAAATTGATTGGCTATGCCGGAATAGGCTGTGGCTATTCCTAGTGTGTCACCAATTTCACGATAGAGTGCCAATGCCCGCCAAGAATATTTTAGGGATTTGTCAAAATGATTTTGTTCAAAATAGACGGTCGAAATGTTGTTGTAAATTACTGGTGTCAAAGTTGTTAACCCCGGCTTTTCAGTAGTTTTTAAGGCTGACAAATATTCATCCAGTGCTTTGCTGTATTGCCCTTGCCTCAAATAAAGCGTACCCAGTGAGTTTTGACAACTGGCGATGTTAAAATAGTCCTGGTTTTTTTGATGGATTTTCAATTCTGCAATCAAATAGGGCTTTGCCTTTGTATAGGCCCCTTGGTCGCTATAAATTCTGCCAATCATCCCATTGAATACTCCAATTCCTTTTGCCCAAGCCATTTTGTTTACGTGCTTCAAACCCAAACTGGCATAACGCAGGGCTTCGTCTGGTTGGTCAATCGATTGATCCACAATGGCTTTGTACAGACGAGCACGAGCCGTGTCCTCAGTCGTTTTGGGGAGAAGTTGGATCAGGGAATCTGCAACTGATTGCTCTTGAGCCTGAATGCCTTGATTAAACCAAAGGAAAAACAAGCAGAATAGCGAGACATTTTTCAGCATCATAGGCAAGTGGAGTTTGATCATTGCAAGGACAGGTTTTGCTTGTATTTTCTGCCAATGGGAAGCGAAATGCCCCGTACCACGATTTCCGAAGCACCAATTTTTTCAATAAAAAACTTCTGAATCGCATAACTGCGGTGAATGCGGGTGAAATGACCAAACTCGGGCATCGACAACATACTGCCAAGGGTGGACAATACGCAATGGTTTTTCTGGGTTGTCACTATTTTGGTGTAATCCCCCAGCGCCTCCAGGTACAACACATCCTTAAAGTTGATGCGCTGCTGTTCATGGCCTTCTTTGATAAAAAAACTTTCCGAGCCGATAAACTGGTCAAACAAGCCCGATTTTTCCTTCAGTGTAAAATGTTCCTGCAAACGTACAACGCAACGCTCAAAACGTTCCGATTTGAGGGGTTTTACCAAGAAGTCAAAAGCGGAGCTTTCGTAGCTGTCCAGCGCATATTCAGGGTGAGCGGTGATAAAAACACAGAGCGGCTTAGGGTCGAGGCTCTGCCAAAACTCAAGGCCGGATTGTTCGGGCATGTCGATGTCCAAAAAAAGGACTTCGACCTGGTTTTTCTGCAAAAATTGAGCTGCCTCAAGGCTAGAAGAAAAGGTGCCCAGCAAATCCAAAAAGGGCACTTTACGTACCATCGATACATTCATCAGTAAATCAACAGTGTCGTCATCAACAATGATACAAGTGTGTTTGAGCATGTTTCTCTTTAGGTTTTCCCATTCGCGAAGCCATGGTAGCTACACTTACAAAAGTAGCTATCTGAGTTCGCTTTTGGTGTCGTTTACCGATAAAAAAAGTAGTTCACCGAGTGGAACTTGAACGGGGGGCAACATCCCCCTACATTTGAAGCATCAGTTAACGCATTTAAATTGATTACGATGAATCGCCGCGCTTTTGTATCTACCAGCTTGCTATCTTTTCCGGCTTTCGCCTTTGCCAATGAAACCTGGTTTAATGCCAGGCCCCAAAAAGCACTGGTGATCAAAGCTAAGGCCAGTCGTTTTAATCAAGCAACCCCTTTTCACGGGATAAACCCCAATGATTTGAAGTTGTCCTCCAAAGACAGCAAAGGCAAGTTGTCCACCTTTGATTACGTGGGAGTGGAAAAAGTGGGACCGAGCTACCATGCACACCTGTTTCAGGACGAGATGTTTTTCGTCGTTGAGGGTGAGTATGTATTTCAAGTTGGGGCGGAAAAAACCTTACTGAAGACTGGGGACTTGATCTTTTTACCCCGCACCATACCCCATACCTGGGTGCAGACCTCTGACCGGGGCCAACTGTTTTACTTCTTACAGCCCGCGGGCAAGATGGAGGAATTTTTTCTGCAATTGACCAAATGGGACGGCAAAGCCACGAAAGCTCAGTACGACAAATTGGGCAAGGACTGTGGCATTCAGAACCATGGGCCATCCATTGCTGCTACGGACCAGCACACGCTGGTAGATCAGCCTAAAAATGGTTTTGTGGTGAGAGCTGGCAAAAGCCGCTTCGAAGAAACCACCCTTATTGACGGAGTAAACGCCAATGACATCAAGGTTTCTAGCAAAGACACTTCCAACGAGCTCTCCATTTTTGAATACCATGGAGTGACGAAAGGAGGCCCACCCTTGCATGTTCATCCCCATCAGGATGAAGTGTTTTACGTAACGGATGGTCGGTACCTGTTTCAGTGCGGCGACGAAAAATTTGAACTTCAAAAAGGCGAC
>JAAFHQ010000230.1 GCA_013298445.1 Chitinophagales bacterium
GAGACGTTGCATGTAACGTCTCTACTCCGTCTTCAAACTCTTGATCGGGTTCATCAAAGCGGCCTTTATCGCCTGATAGCTCACCGTTAATAAGGCAATCGTAATGGCAATCAGGCCAGCCAAAAGGTATACCCACCATTTGATCTCAATGTGGTAGGCAAACTCCAGCAGCCATTTGTTCATCGCCCAATAGGCGATGGGGAAAGCGATGGCAATGGCAATGGCGACCAATTTCAAAAAGTCCATAGAAAGCAGTTTGCTTAAGCTCAGTACACTTGCTCCCAAAACTTTGCGCACCCCAATCTCCCGAATCCTCTGTTCTGCGGCATAAGTGGCCAGGCCAAAAAGCCCCAAACAAGCAATCAAAACCGTGGCCAGGGCCAACCAAATCAGCATGGTTTCACGGCGGGCATCTTCAGCATAAAAAAGTGCCAGCTGCTGATCGAGAAAATGGTATTCAAACAATTCGGCGGGATCAATTTTGGCCAAAATACTTTCCATTGCCTTAATGGTTTGGCTGGCATCACTGGCTTCAATCCTCGCAGTAAAATAATCGATGTTGTGAATGGGGTTTTGTTGATAGGCCATCACCAAAGGAGCGATCTTTTCCCTCAAGGTCTGAAAATGAAAGTCTTTGACAATCCCAATCACCCGCGCCTTAAACACCTGATCATTGCGCAGCGGATTAAAACTGATGCCGTAGGATGCCGCTGGAATTTCGATCAATTGATCTGAAGGCTCCTGGATGTTCAGCATTTTCGCGGCAGTTTCGTTTAGGATGACCGATGTCGAGTCTCCAGTGCCACTAAAGTTTTTGCCTTGTAGGAGTTCCACCTCAAAAGTGTTGGTGAAATGTTCATCCACCCCTAAAAAGAAAGCTTCTTTTTGCCCATCGGGCTCGCCATTTTGCCGGATTTTAACCGAGGGAAGGTTTTTCCACTCGCCCGGCACCCGCGAGGTCGTCGCTACGGTTTTCACCTTAGGCAAATTCCCGATTTCTGAAACAATGGTCGGTGCAGCCCTTCTGATCGCACCACTATTGATGTCCATGACCACCAAAAGTTCCTGGTTGAAACCCAGATCTTTGTTCTGCACATACCGAACTTGCAAAAACACCACAATCGTGGCAACGATCATAAACACTGAAACCGCAAACTGAAACACCACCAAACCCTTGCGCAAAGAAAAATCAGAACCTTTTTGGGCTTTCAGGCTTTTCAGCAAGAGGCTGGGGCTGAATCGGGAAAGCATCAAGGCTGGGTAAGAGCCCGCCATTAAACCCGTCAGGACAAGCACCCCAAACGTGGAAAGCCAAATGCGGTAGTCGGTCGACCATCCAAGGGCAAGCTCTTTATTGGTAAATGTATTAAAAAATGGCAGGATCAAATTGACGAGTAAAACGGCCAAAACGAAAGAAATGAAACTGAGCACACTGGATTCCACCAACAGTTGGGTGATCAATTGCCCCCTGTATGCGCCCACTGCCTTTTTTACCCCGATTTCTTTACAACGGGTAGAAGCTCTGGCGGTGCTGAGGTTCATGTAGTTGATACAGGCGATCAGCAGAATAAAAATCGCAACCAGTGCAAATACTTTAAGGTACAACAATGCGCTGCTGCCTTGCGCTGGAGGATTGGCAATACTGGTCGTTTCCAGAATGTTGTTGGAATAGAGGTGTACGTCCCGCAAGGCTTGCAAGTCGTAACTCAGGGATAGTCCTGGCTCGGGTTTATAATTTGCATACACTAAGTCCTGCATTTTGCCCGCAACGGTTTTAGGATCTGCGTTTTCTTTTAAAAGGGCATACACCAAAAACTCACTGGAGCCCCAATCTTCGTTCAGTTCTGCCAGGTATTCCGCATCAGACAAATAAGTACTTTCCGAATAAACCGAACTAAAATTGAAACTTGAATTGCGGGGATGATTTTTAATGACCGCCGTAATTTTGAAAGGTTGGTCCAAACCGTGCCATTTCAAGGTTTTCCCGGCCACCTGCGTACTGCCAAAAAGTTGCAGGGCCAATTCTTCCACAATGACGATGGAATAAGGTTCAGTCAAAGCCGTTTTGGGGTTACCATCCAGGGCTTCAAAATCAAAAATCTCCATCAACCCATTGTTGGCAACCGTGACCTCTTCGTTGATTTTCTTTTGATTGGCCAAGTTTTCCAGATTGTCTCTACCTCCTTGGGCAATCCGGGCGGTGTTTTCAACTTCCCCAATGCTTTTTTTCGATTCTTCCGCCAGTTTGTAACTTGCTCCAGCGATGTTCAGGGATTCAGTAGCAGTTTTCCGATGTTTGATGACCCGATAAATATGGTCTGCTCGGGGATGATGCCGATCAAAAGTGAGTTCGTCAAGCACATAAAGGCCTAAGATAAAAAAACAGGTAAGGCCAAAGGTAAGGCCCGTAATATTCAGTGTCGTTGATAGTTTATTGCGCAAAAGGTTGCGCAGGGCGATTTTTAGGTAATTGTACAACATTTTGCGAGACTTGAAAGTGTTCTATTTCCAAAACAAACCTTATGCCAAAACCAACAAACCACTGATTTGCAAAGTTTTATACAAATTCCCTCGCTCAACAATTGTCCAATAACGCGCACTTCAGGCCGGAATCGGACAAAACTCAAAAGATACAATACCTACCCATTCTAGCTTAAAAAATCAAATAATATTGAGTAGATTTGCTTTTATCGATGAGGAATCTACTCTGTTATTGTATGCGTTTGAATACCAACTTCCTTCCACTGTTTGGCAGCATGATCATCCTTTGGGGGATCTGGGGCTGCTCCATGGAGAACAATTCGGAAGTTAGCTCAGAGCATCATTTAACCAGGGTAAAAGCTCAGGCTTATCGAGTTCCTATCGATTCGGTTCTTCCACCTACCCGCATTCAAATAAAGGTTCAATCAATTCCCAAGGGGAAAGTAGCGATTCCTCGACACGTTCTCAGCAAGTTTAATGTACTCCCCGCTCAAAATCCGCAGCGTATAGCCATAAATACGGCTGCTTTAGTCAAAAACGAACCGGGGAAAGGAGCTTTTTCCAAACCAGGGTTTTTCCCAGCCCAGAAACTGCACATCGCTGTAGGGATTCCTGAAGTTGTCCAAGCCAAAGACCCTTCCAATAAGGACCAAAATCCATTCAGTTTCAGCGCATTTGGTAAACTACAGGGACTAAAGCACAATGTCATCAGCTGTATCATCCAAGATTCCAAAGAGAATTTGTGGTTCGGAAGCATGGGCGGTGGGCTTTGCAGATACGATGGCAAATACTTCACCCATTATACCGAGAATGAAGGGCTAAGTAGCAATAGCATCACCTGCATTTTGGAGGATAAAAAAGGGAATATCTGGTTGGGGACAGATGGTGCAGGGATTATTAAATTTGATGGCCATACTTTTGTACAATTCTATCAGGAGCAAGGTTTTGCCGGAAGCTATATTTCAGACATCAAGCTGGATAAACAGGATAAACTTTGGATTGCCACTACTACAAACGGAGTGTACCAATTCGATGGCAAAAACTTCATCCATTACGGAATTGAACAAGGTTTGGGTTCTGATAGGGTATTGTCTATGATGATAGACCGTAAGGGTCAAATCTGGTTCGGCTTATTGGAAGCAGGCATTTCCGTATTTAGTCAGGGGCAGTTTATCCGCTTCAACAAACAAGCAGGGCTACCCTACGGCGATATCACTGCTCTCGCTGATGATAAAAATGGTCATATTTGGGTCGGAACACAGTCCGGTGCTTTGAGGTACGAGGATGGTGTTTTTTTTGATTATTCCAACAGCGCCAAAGTTCCGATCGAAGACATTACCATCGAAACCAATGGTAATGTTTGGTTCGGGACACTGAGGGATGGTGCGATTAAATACAATGGTGCTTCTTTTCAATCCTATACCGTTTCAGAAGGTTTAAACAGCAATCGGGTTCGGTGCATTTTTGAAGATTCCAGTAACAATCTCTGGTTTGGAACGGATGGAGGTGGGTTGAGTAAATCATTAGGCAACATCTTTTCACACTTAACTACCCTGGAAGGTTTGAGCAACAATGAAATATTTAGCACCATTGAAGACCGTAAAGGCCAAATGTGGTTTGGGGCTTCAGGTGGTGGTTTGGTCAGCGTTTCCGGGAATCAATTTTATCAATATACGGAATCCAGCGAGTTGAACCCTGATTTTGTTTATGCTATTCTGGAAGATCACAAAGGGAATCTATGGTTTGGCACCAATGGTCAAGGGGTAATCAAATTTGATGGACAGTCTTTTAGTAGGATAGATGATCAGAATGGGCTTTCTAGCAATATTGTTTTGAGCATTTTGGAAGATAAAAAAGGCAATATTTGGTTTGGCACCCGTGATGGAGGGGCGTGTAAGTATGATGGGGAATCATTGTTTCAATACCAGGAAGCTCAAGGAATTGGAAGTAACTCCGTGCTATCGATGCTGGAAGATCCGCAAGGCAATATCTGGTTTGGCACTTTTGGGGGAGGGTTATCCAGATTTGATGGACGCCATTTTTTCCATTATCGAACTGAAAATGGCCTCAGCCACAATGACGTCACCTCGATGTTACAGGACAAAAAAGGCAAATTTTGGTTTGGTACCTTGGGCGGCGGACTTAATCGTTTCGACGGGCAGTATTTTACACATTTTACTGAAACAGAAGGCTTGAGCAACAACGCAGTATTGGCACTATTACAAGATCGAAAAGGCAACTTGTGGGTTGGCACCCGCTTTGGTCTCTCCAAAATGAATCACAAAGCCCTGAATGCCCTAAACCAAAATACAGCGCCCGATGCACCTCCGGCATCAAGTACTTTATTCAAAAATTATAGCTACGAGGATGGGTTTCTGGGCATTGGCTGTTGGCGCAATAGCCTGTACGAAGCTCGCAACGGTGACATTTACATCGGAGCCAACGACCGTCTGAGCGTTTATCATCCTGGTGGTGAAAAAGAAAATCCCATTAAACCCCAGCTCAGTTTGTTAGACATTTCCATCTACAACGAGCGGATTCCCTGGGCCACTTTGAAAGAACACCAGGATAGTACTTTTTACCTTGGCAATGGTGTCAAAGTGCGTGATTTTCGCTTCAAGGGGCTTTCCGCCTGGAACCTGGCACCTCAAGACCTCAGTTTAAGCTACGCCAACAACAACTTAAACTTCCGCCTGATCGCCAGCACCTTGCAACAGCCCGACAAAATAAAATACCAGTACAAGCTGGAAGGGATGGAAGCGACCTGGACTAGTTTGAGCACCAAAAATGAAGTTTCTTACGCCAATCTAGCCCCTGGAACTTACACTTTGCGTGCCAGAGCCTTGAGTAGCATGGGAATTTGGAGCAATGAACTGGCCTACCCTTTTATCGTTCGCCCACCCTGGTGGCGGACGGGTTGGATGTATACTTTTTATGCCCTGGTCGTTTTGGGCATTTTATGGTGGTTCCGCCGCCAGGAAAAACAACGGCAGTTGCAATTGTTACAACTGGAGCGGCAAAAAACCGAGCAGGAACAACAAATCAACGAGCAACTTCGTCGGGTGGATGCGCTCAAAGACCAGTTTTTGGCCAACACCTCCCATGAGTTGCGTACCCCTTTGCAGGGCATCATCGGGCTTTCGGAATCCTTGTTGGAAAGAGTGAGCGATGAAGACCAAATGGAAGACCTGAACATGGTCATTTCTTCCAGCCGACGCCTCAATAGCCTGGTCAACGACATTCTTGATTTTTCCAAACTTAAAAATCAGGAAATTGAACTGGTCACTATCCCCCTCAATTTGTATGCTTTGACCGATGTCGTGCTGCGTACCCTGGCACCATTGGTTCACGGGAAAAACCTGCAACTCATCAATGCGATCCCCAAAGAGTTGCCTGCTGCACTGGCAGATGAAAATCGGGTACAACAAATCTTGTACAACCTGGTGGGCAATGCCATTAAATTTACCGAAAAAGGCCACATTAAAATTTTTGCACGGGTAAGCCCCAACAAACCAGATGAGTTAACCATCTCCGTAGAAGACACTGGCATTGGTGTACCGCTGGATAAACGTGATGTCGTTTTCCAAGCTTTTGAACAAGGGGATGGCTCCATGGTGCGCAATTTCGCAGGAACAGGCTTGGGGCTTTCCATTTCCAAAAAACTGGTCGAACTGCACGGCGGGCAAATGTGGCTGGAATCCGAAGTGGGACTGGGTTCAAGTTTCTTTTTTTCATTGCCGCTCACTACCAAGCAAGCATCCAAACACATCCAATTCGCTGCTGTGCCCAAGCTACCCGTCCTGGCTCAACTGGGTTGGAACCAGACTGACCAGGAAACTGTACCCTCTAATGGACTGAACAGTGAGGGAGTAGAAAAAGTACACATCCTGGTTGTAGATGATGAAGCAGTGAATCAACAGGTACTGAAAAATTATTTAAACAAAGCTGTTTACCGCCTGACCCAGGTCATGAGTGGCGAAGAAGCTTTGGCGTTTTTGGAGCAGGATGACACCCCGGATTTGGTATTGCTTGATGTGATGATGCCGCGAATGTCGGGCTATGAGGTGTGTCAAAAAATTCGGGAAAAATACCTGCCCAATGAATTGCCTGTGCTCATGATTACTGCGAAGAACCAGGTGCATGACCTGATCTTAGGCTTAAATACCGGTGCCAACGACTACATCGCCAAACCCTTTTCCAAAGACGAATTCCTGGCCCGTCTCAATACCCACCTCAACCTGCACCGCATCAATGCGGCTACCAATCGTTTCGTTCCCAACGAGTTCATCCGTGCCTTGGGGCATGAGAGCATTATGAATGTACGTTTGGGTGATCACGTGGAGCAAGTGGTGACGGTATTGTTTGCCGATATCCGCGATTATACGGGACTGGCCGAGGCAATGACGCCGGAGGAAAACTTTAAATTTGTTTCGGCCTATAACCAACGGATCGGGCCGCTCATTCAAAAACACCAGGGCTTCATCAATCAATACCTGGGTGATGGCATCATGGCCATTTTTCCCGGAAAACCTGAAAATGCCTTGCGTGCAGCCATCGATTTACAGCGTGAAATGATCCAATACAATATGCAACGCCAGGCCAAAGGCCGCAAAACCATTGAGGTAGGCATTGGCTTGCATACTGGCTCGCTGATCATGGGCATCATTGGCGATCAAAAACGAATGGACGCAGCCACGGTTTCGGATACCGTAAATACAGCCTCCCGGATGGAAGGTTTAACCAAATTTTACGGCAGCCGCATCTTGCTGAGTGAGGCTTGCCTGAATTTAATCCAGCAGCCGGAGGAATTCAATGTGCGCCATCTGGGGCGGGTACAAGTTAAAGGCAAACAGGCTTCAATTGGCATATTTGAGTGTTTTGACGCCGACGAGCCAACTTTGTTTTTGGCCAAAAAAGAAAACCTATTGCGCTTTGAACAAGGGATGAACCATTATTTCCAAAAATCATTTGAACAAGCCATTGCACACTTTGAAGGGATTGTGGCCCTCAATCCACTTGATGTCCCAGCGCATTTGTTTTTGGAAAAAGCCCAGGTTTACGCCGTGCAAGGGGTTGCTGCGGATTGGATAGGGGTGGAAACGATGAAGGAAAAATAGGCTGTACGCACAATGCCTTTTTAATTTAGACAAAAAAATTTACTATAGTTAGCATAAATGCCTTAAATTAAGGAACGAAAAGCTCCTTTTCCCAATACACTTTTTTTATGCTCACCTAAGACTTATTGATTCGTATGAGAAAATGGCTGTTTTTATCTCTCCTTTGTGCATCAACACTGTTGCTGGAAGCTCAAAAACCACAACTAATGCCACCCATGAGCCATGCCACTTATGTGCGGGCATTGGCGGTTTCCCCTGATGGAGCTTATGTACTCAGCGCTGCTGGATACCTCGACAACACCGTTCTTTTGTGGTCGGCCTCGGGCGAGCTGTTAAAAATACTCGAGGGGCATGAAAATGACTTACACGATGCCGAAATTTCCGGTGATGGCAAACACATGCTTACCCTCGAAGCAGTTAGCGGGGCACTCCACCTTTGGGATAACCAAGGCAAAGAACTAAAAAACTTCAAGGGGGTTGGCATCACCGACGCCTGTTTTTCAGCCAATCATCAACTTATTTATGCTGGAACGGTTGATGGCGATATCCGCATTTATGATTTGAGCGGCACCTTTCGTGAGTCTATTAAAAATGGGGATGAGTCCATTAACGAGGTAATTTGTTCCAAAGATGGCCAATACCTGGCCAGTAGTGACGAAGCCGGGATCATTCGGGTGTTTGATAAAGCGGGAAAATTGCTTAAAACCCTGGATGGGCATGACCAAAAAAGCATCGAAGGGCTGGCTTTTTCACCCAATGGACAACAACTCTTGTCGGGAGCCCACGACAATATGGTACTGCTATGGGATTGGCAAAATGAAAAAATCCTCAAAAAAATGGGCCCGCAGCAAAGCCAGGTGCG
>JAAFHQ010000231.1 GCA_013298445.1 Chitinophagales bacterium
AGTGGCCGATATTTTTGACATGCGCCCTTACGCCATCGAAAAGCGTTTAAAATTGCGCACGCCAATCTACTCCGAAACAGCAGCTTATGGCCACATGGGTCGTACGCCTGAAATTAAAAAAGTCCAGTTGCGCGATGGTGCGGGCCAATTCGTAGAACACGAAGTGGAAACCTTCACCTGGGAAAAACTGGATCACGTGGATAAAGTGAAAGCAGCTTTTGGGCTGTAAATGAACTATATCTATTGTAAAAAAAGGGTTGGCGATCAATTTTCGTCAGCCCTTTTTCTTTTGAGTGCATGGCAAAATTGGGGCAACGCGCCGTAGAGACACACGGCCGTGCGTCTCTACAATCCGGCATTTTTGCATTGCCCAAATTTTGTCATGCCCCCCTTTTCTTTTTTATCAAACCCTCAAAAACACCTTCTTCAAATACATAAAGTACAAAAAGCCCCATTTGACCAAAAGTACCATCGTTGCCAATACCACTGCGGCATAAGGCTCACTAAACAACTGCAACAACCACGTAAACAAAGCCTGCGCCGTAAAGGCCCAGTCGATAAAGCCATCCGACATATAAATCAAAATGGAGTTCATCCCAATGATGGCAAAAAAGAAAGCCCAGCGGCGATAACCCAGCACATCGATCACATAATAAAACAAGGACAAAAGCAACAAGCTTACCCCTCCCGCTTGCAGCACAAAGGAGCTCGTCCAGAGGTTTTTATTGATGGGAAAAACCAGATTCCAAGCCTGTGCCAAAATCAAGGACACCACCCCCATGATCAACATTTGCAATGCCTTGCGCGAACCACTCATGGTGCCATGCTTCAACAGGTTGCCGCAATAAATGCCCAACAGAGCCGTACCAATGGCCGGAATACAACTTACCAATCCTTCTGGATCGTGAATGTCTTTGTACAAATGCCCGGGCACGATCAGGCGATCGAGGTAAGAGGCAAAATTACCTTCCATGGTCATATCCCCCATGGGAAAGCCGGGAGCCGCATTCAGGGCTAGTAGTAGCCAATATCCTATCAGCAAAGCCACAAACCAGATGATTTGCCCCATTTGTTTGGTGTAGAGGTAAATGATGTTGGCAAACATGTAGGCCAAACCTATCCGCCCCAATACGCTGGGGAAACGGATTTCCGCCAGGGGCTTCAACACCAGCCCATTGTTGTAAATCACGCCCAGCAACACCAGCAACAGCCCCCGCCGAATCACGCGCAGCAACAACTGCTGTCGAGGGGTCCCCTTTTCCAGGTCCCGCCCCACCGAGTAAGGGGTAGCCACTCCGGCGAGGAATAAAAAGAGTGGAAAAATGTTGTCGTAAAGGGTGTATCCATGCCAGTCTGGATGGGTCAATTGCCCGGCAATGGCCTCCCAAAAGGGCGTGGGACTAGCCTCAGCCATGCTGTGAAAAATGGCTTCAGCCCCCATGATCCAGAACATGTCAAAGCCGCGTAGGGCGTCCAGCGAGTAGAGCCGCTGGGTGTTAGGTGTTGTCGTCGTCATAAACCAGTGCGTTTTTTTGGTAGGGTGAAGTTAAACGGAATATTTGAGTGGTGATAAAGAAGGGGCTCAAAATGATGGAAGAATTTAGCTGGGCTCTTATTTGAAGAAATCGTGCTTTTTTAGGCACATTTCTTCAAAAATAGAAATGAATAATTGAAGAAATGTGGTATTTTTAGGCACATTTCTTCAATTTAAGGGCCATGCAAGCATCTTTAATCATTGGACGGGAACAAGAAAAAGCACGTTTGGACAAAATCATGTCCTCCCGGCAGCCTGAATTTTTGGCCCTGTACGGCAGGCGAAGAGTGGGCAAAACCTACCTCATCCGGCAGCACCTAAAGGATAGCATTGTATTTGATCTTTCAGGCTCAAAAGAAGGCTCAAAGTCGCGGCAAATCAGCAACTTTTTTGACGAATACCTCATCCGGACGCAAGCCCGCTTGGAGACCAAAATGCCAGAGGATTGGCACGAGTGTTTCAAGTACCTGGCTGCTTACTTGGCTCAATTGCCACCAAGCGATAAAAAACACGTGGTTTTTTTGGATGAAATGCCTTGGCTCGATACGCCTCGCTCCGGGTTTGTGTCTGCCCTCGAGTTTTTTTGGAACCAGCACCTTTCCCGCATGGATCAGGTGGTCTTGATTGCCTGCGGCTCAGCTTCGTCCTGGATTCGCAAAAACCTCATCAACGCACGCGGCGGGCTTTACAATCGGGTCACCCAGCGCATCAAATTGATGCCCTTCAACTTGCACGAAACCGAACTATTCCTGCAAAGCATGGGGCTACAAATGCCCAGATACCAGATTTTGGAACTTTATATGGCCATGGGTGGCATCCCCTTTTATCTGAAGGAAATTGAAAAAGGCAAGAGTGTGCCGCAGCTGATTGATGATATTTGTTTTTCCCGCCAGGGGCTTTTGAGCGAGGAATACGGCCAGTTGTACTATTCCTTATTCAAAAATGCCGAACTGCACATTGCGATCATCGAAGCTTTGGCCAAACGTCCGCAGGGATTGACCCGATCTGACCTCGCTCAGGCCACCAAAATGAACGAAAGCCACCTCACCAGAACTTTGGAAGAGCTGGAGGAATGTGATTTTATTTGTCGCTATCCGCCCTTTTTGAACCTGAAAAAAGAGGGCACTTTCAAACTGACCGACCTGTATTCCTTGTTTTTCCTGAAATTCATCCAACCCAATCAAGGCACTACCAAACAGGTCTGGGAGCAACTGAGCAAAACGCCCTCCTACATTACCTGGAGTGGCTATGCCTTTGAAAATATTTGTCTCCAACACGTCGACCAAATCAAGGCTGCGCTGGGCATTAGTGGAGTTTTCACTCAACAAAGTTCATGGAAATTTAAAGGCAACGATGTGCTTCCCGGTGCTCAAGTGGACATGGTGATTGATCGCGCCGACCAAATTATCCACTTGTGCGAGGCAAAATTTACTAAAGACCACTATGCCATCACGCAGGAATACGCGGACAAACTGCGCCTGCGAAAATCAATTTTCAAACAGGCTACCAAAACCAAAAAAGCGATTTTCACTACCCTTCTGACCACTTATCCGGCGATTAAAAACAAGTATTATTTGGAGGACGTGGACAATGAGATTCCGATGGAGAAGTTGTTTGCTTTTTAGGGGGAAATGTATACTTGCTTAGTTGACTTACAAACTGGCCTTTCGCAGGCCAGTTTGTAAGTGAAACTTGTTTTGTTTTTTAATTATCAGTTTGGCTTTATACTCAGGGCGTACTTTTCGATGCGTCAAAGATATCAAGCATTGAATGCATCGCCGATTTAAACCATTTTTGCAACTAATTCTTTTATGAGTTTATAGGCAACCATTGCTGTCATATTGTTTATATCTCTTATTGGATTATATTCTACAATATCTACGCCTATAATTTCAACTGAAATATTTTGAATTATTTTTATCAATTCCCTTGTAGTCATTCCACCTGGTTCATGATGAGAAATTCCAGGTGCAAATGCAGGGTCAAGAACGTCTAAATCTAAGGAAATATAGAGAGGTGATTGTAGCGTTTTTATAAAATCGAAATGAAAATCTTTCATTTCAATAACATTCACGCCAAACTTATTCGCTTGTTCTCTTTGATGCGTATTTAAAGTACGAATGCCCACTTGTGTCAATGAATTGATGACCCCGCTTTCCATAATTCGTGCAAAAGGCGAAGCATGGGAATATGGATTGTTGTCAAAATTATCATATAAATCAGCATGTGCATCTAAATGCAAAATATTTATCTTTTCATATTTATCAGCAAAGGCACTAATTATTGGAAAACTAATAGAATGGTCACCTCCAATAGAAATCACTTTACTATTATCCTTGATTAAGCTACTAATTTTATTTTTTATAGTCGTAAATGCTTTTTTAGAATTGGTATCCTTGAATAAAACATCACCACAATCTTGGTAATTATAGTTCTCCTTTACTTCCAGGCCGCTTTCAGAAAAACTGTTTGCCGAGCCTTCTTTGTCCATCAACCTTATACGCTGCGGCGCGTAAGCAGGCCCTTTTAGAAAAGATGAATTGGCATCAAAAGGAATTCCAATTATTTTTATCATTTTTTTTGTTTTTTTGTTTTGCCTGATTTATTTATACTTGCTTTCGGCAAGAATTGCGCATGAAAAAGACCTGTAGACCCGGAGAGACATATTAGATTTGAGGTACGAAACAAAAATCATCATGCCTCTCCTTACTATGTTATGTCTCAATCAATTTTGTGATTTTAACGGGCAAATATTTGTGAAAAGGTGTTTTTGTGAAAGTTTCACAATGGCTGCTCGGCGTTATCATATTGAGTTGTGGTCCGATAGCTTCGCCGTTTCTAAACCTCGACCCATAGCCATTGGGCAAACTCACCATTTTACGTCTTACGCTTTTATCTATTTCAACGAAAACGGTTATACGACCTATATTTGACTGACAGATAACTTCATCACCATTTGCGATGTCCAATTCTTGTGCATCTTCGGGGTGCATACGCATCACGCCTTTGGGGTCTGTTTTTCGCCATGCCACATCTCTGTAAATTTGGTTGGCATTGTAACTACGCCTTTCACCAGCCATTAAAATGAATGGAAAATCTGGATTGGTCAAATCTTCGGTAGCTAATTGCCGCAATTCGCTTATCATTTCGGGTATTTCCAAATGAATCCGTTTATCAGGCGTTTTAAGGAACGTCCAAATATCTTCAAATTTATGTTTACTAATGATAACACCCGATTTATTAGCCAAAATTGCATTAAACAATTCATTACCCAAAGTGCGTTTGTTACCTTTATAAACCACTTTTTTAACCGCTTCATAATATTTGTGGGTATATGATAGGGTTAAACCCAATAAAGGTGCGGCGGCTTCCATGTTTTTGGGTAAGGTCGTACCAAGTGTGCGGTAGAGGATAGAACTACCATATTTTTGCAAGTTGGGTTTTCTTGAAAACAGTATTTTCAAAGCCGCCATGTAGCCCAAACGCGCTGTTATTTTAGGTTCTAAGGCAGCAATTTTGGTTAAAACAGGAAATGTTGTAGGTAAAATTCCCATTTTCTCTAAAAGGCGTGTATAGATTTCTGGTTCGGGCAAAGCCTCTTTAAAAGGCGGAAACAAAGGGTGCCGAAGATGAAACAAGTTTTCGGGAAACTCTAAATTGAATCCCGATGCCTCTACTTTTTCATATTGAGAGGCTGCGGGTAAAATATAATGTGCTAATCGAGCTGTTTCTGTCATAGCGACATCCACAACGACCAATAAGTCTAATTGTTGAAAGGCAGTCGTGTAGGCTTTTGAATCAGCATAAGTCAAAACAGGGTTCGCGCTGTCCACCCAAACGGCTCTGATTCTATCCTCGCCCGAATGGTTAATTTCATCAGGCAAAATATTGGGCGGATACAGTCCCCCAATCGGAAACATTTTATGTTTGGCAGTCCGAATACCTTTTTTTCTTTCATCGGTATGACTGACCAAAGGAATCATAGATGTATGTAAATTATTGCCGCCCTTTTTAGCAAAATTGCCCGTTACGAGGTACAATAATTTTTCCAAATAGGCATTTAGCGTCGTATGAAGGCTGTGTTGTGTACCCAAATCCACCCGAACACAAGCATTTTTAGCGGTTGCAAAGCCCCTTGCCACTTTTTGAACAAGTTCCAAAGGTACATCTGCCCGTTGTGCATAATCTTCAATATCAATTTCCAACAATTCTTTTTCAATGCTATCAAAACCCGTGCAATGTATTGTTAAAAAGCCTTTGTCATGTCGCCCTTCACGAACAATAATGGCAAGCATGGCGAGCATTAAATAGGCATCTGTACTGGGTTTTAACTGTAAATGTATATCCGCCATTTTAGCCGTTTCGGACACACGTGGGTCAATAACAACCATTGTTCGATTAGGGTCTTTTTGCAAGGCTTTCAAGGTATCTCTCGAATTGACAATACCATGCGCTTGAAAAGGATTAGTACCAATAAAAAGCACATAATCAGCGTGTTCAATGTCCTCTGTGGTGTGGCAGGTTTGATTGCCAAATAACCGACCATTTACCCATATATCGCCTGTTTTTTCTTGTGCCAAAGCCGTATAGATGAATCGGCTATTCATAGCAGAAAGCAATTGTCGACTATACATACCGCCCCAATGATTGCCCTGACCGCCACCACCCACAAAAGCAAAAGCGTTGCCCGTATAAGATTGCTTGACATGATTTAATTTTTCGGCAATTTCTTGAAGGGCAAGGTCCCAACTAATCGGGGCAAAGGAACCATCTGCTTGCCGTTTGAGGGGCTGCCCTAAACGGTCATCGTGGTTTTGGTAATACTCTAAACGAGCGGCTTTTTGGCAAATATACCCTTTGGTAATAGGGTGTTGGTCATCGCCTTGAATTTTTACAAATTTACCGTTATCAAGTTCAACCGTTAATCCACAGTTGCGGGAACATAAAATACACGCTGTTTTTTCTGATGCCATGACCTATTTTTTATTTTTTATTGCCGAAACAAAGTTATTACCTTTGTTCCAAATCAGGGAATAGTCAAAAAAAAGGTGTATAGTAAAAAATTATAGACTAATGGAAACTGTACGAAAAAACAAAGATTTTAACCCGCATGAGTGTGGCGTAGTCAATTTTTTGAACCTTGTTGGCGGTAAATGGAAAGTACTTATCATTTTTGGAATCAGCAAAGGCTGGAATCGTTTTAGCCTGTTAAAAAAGGAAAGCCCTTTTATCAGTAAACAAATGCTGGTGAATCAACTAAGAGAATTAGAAACCGATGGCATCATAGAACGCACTATTTATGCAGAAGTCCCGCCTCGTGTAGAATACAAATTGACTCCATTTGGCGAATCTTTAATTCCCGTTATTAGGGTTATACGGGATTGGGGAAAGGATAATTTGAAAAACCAAAAATAAGCTTTTAGTCTATTTTTCTTTTTTTACTTCCTTTCGTGTAATCAGTGAACGGTTCTTTTTTTTTTGATTGCGAGGAACATTGGTGCTACCACACTTCGCCTTAGTTTGATTGTTAAATTTCCCTACTTGATGATTCAGCTATTTATTTTGAAGAAACCTCACTTTTTTACCCCCATTTCTTCAAAAATAAAAGTTGATATTTGAAGGAATTTGTCGTGTTCAATAGTTTGTAACTAGATCATCATGTATCCTAACAAAAAGGTTCTATTGCTCCAAAGTCGTCGTCATCCCGAATAATCAATAACTCTCATCACCAGACAAAATTCACATCACAATGAATCGCAAGCAATTCCTAAAAAAAGCGGCCCTCGGACTTGGCACTGCCACTAGTCTGCCAGCCATCTTGGCCATTTCTGAATGCGGCAACGAGCCAAAACAGTCAACCACCAGTGGCACAGGTTGCGAACCTTCACCCAAAGAAACGGTTGGCCCTTTTCCCAACCACGACTCAAATTCTTTACTTAAACGCAACATTGCAGTGGACAGGCAAGGAGTGGCCATGACCATGACCCTCACCGTCCTTTCTCAAAAAAATGACTGTAAACCACTGCCCGGTGTTTTCGTAGACGTTTGGCATTGCGATGCCCACGGTGCCTACTCCGAATACGGCGGCATGAGGATGCAGGCGGAGGACCACCGCCATGAGCACTTCTGCCGGGGCCGTCAGATCACAGACAAAGATGGTAAGGTAAGTTTCGAAAGCATCTACCCTGGTTGGTACCGAGGCCGTGCGCCCCATATCCATGTGGAGGTGTTGGACAAAAATGAAAACTCTCTGGTGGTGAGCCAAATCGCCTTCCCAGAGGTCGTAAACTCGACGGTGTACGCCACGCCGAAGTACTTGGGCAAAGCAGATACCAGCAATGACAGGGACAATATCTTCCGCGACAGTCTCGCCCAAAACATGGCCGACGCACTAAGCGGGGATGCCCAAAATGGTTATTTGTTGTTAAAGACATTGACTGTTTAAAGCATCTAGGGCAAAGGATAATCGCCTTCCTTTTTAGATTGAAGATTATTGCATCAACGAGCGGTAAGAAATGATAATTACTCACACTCAATTTAATTCAACCAAAGCGGCAGGATTGAAAAGAGGCGAAGCCTCAACATCGCGAAGCGCATTAACGTCGTCGTGGTTAAATTAAAGCAGCAAAGCTGCAAAAATGCTGGATATTACTTTTCACTGCTCATAACTAGAATAATCTTCAATCAAAAAAGGGTTCCCGAACACCGTTCGAGAACCCCGCATTCTTACTTACCAATCTTAAACAATAAACAATTAATTCTTCTTCAGCGTATAGCTATAGTTCCCGCCGATACTTAGATTCAGTGTAACCGTGTAGTTACCAGCAGCAGGTACTTTGATGTTGTCGCCGCCGTAATCCAGCAATCCATCCGCTTTGGTGTCCCCGAAGTTGATGCCCCAGTCGTCGTTGGCGCGGAATTTGATT
>JAAFHQ010000232.1 GCA_013298445.1 Chitinophagales bacterium
CAATGGGAACTTGCGGCGCACTACTGCAAAAAGGCCATTGAGATTGACGACAATCGGGAAGAATACCACGCCAGCCTTGCTCAAGCCTATACACAACTCGATGAGCTGGAATTGGCCGAAACCCACTACTGCCTTGCTACCGATATCGCGCCAGAAGCTGCCGAGTACTGGCTGCAATATGCTTTATTCCTGATGTTAACTGGCCAGGAAGATGGCGCACTGGAAATTTTGGACATGGCGGAAGAAAGTACCGTAAGTCCTGAACTGAGCTACTGCCGCATTGCGTGTTTGTTCCGCATGGGCGATCGCCAAGAAGCACTACTCCAACTTAGTGAAGTATTGGAGGATGAATATGCCAGCCATGAGCTGTTGTTTGATATGATGCCGGAACTGCGCAGAGATGCAGCGGTACTCTCTTTAGTAAAAGCCTTAGAACAGTGATAAATGAGAAATGAGAAATGATGAGTGATGAATTCTGGTTGCTTTACCAATTCATCACTCATCATTTCTCATTCATCATTAATTACTCCTTCCCCCACTCGGTCCCCTCTTTTCCATCTTTCAGCACAATGCCTACGGACTTCAAGGTGTCGCGAATTTTATCAGCGGCAGACCAATCCTTGCGCGCACGTACATCCGCACGCATGTCGATGATCAGGTGCATCAAACCATCGATGGTTTTGAAACTATCATCGCTACCAGCTGCAACTTCATCTTGCAGACCAAAAATGTCAAACAAGAAGGTATGAAAAGTCGTTTTTAGTTCATTGAAAGTTGCTTCGCTCAAGCCTTCCATACTCACCTGACCGCCTTTCCAGCTATTGACCCGACTCACGATTTCAAACAAACGCGCCAGCGCTTTAGGCGTGTTGAAGTCATCGTCCATTTCCTCGTGTACAGAGCTAATCCACTCTTTCACTTCTTGGTCTTGTGCGCCTGTGGCACCTCCGCTGAAGGGGAGCACTTGCAGGGTGGCATGAGCTTCCATCAGGCGGCGATAACCTTTCTCAGCGGCTTGTAGCGCGTCGTCGGTCAAGTCCAGGGTGCTGCGGTAATGCGTTTGCAACATGAAGAAACGCACGGCCATTGGGCTATAGCCTTTTGTGATGTGTGGGCTATTGCCCGTAAACAACTCTTCCGGCATGATGGAGTTGCCATCCGACTTGGACATTTTTTTGCCATTCAGCAAAAGCATGTTGCCGTGCATCCAGGTTTTGGCCGGGGTGCAACCACAAGCGCCGTAGTTTTGCGCCACCTCATTTTCGTGGTGTGGAAACTTTAGGTCGTTGCCCCCACCGTGAATGTCGAAGGTTTTGCCCAGGTATTTGGTACTCATTGCCGAACATTCCAGGTGCCAGCCAGGGAAACCCACGGACCAGGGCGAATTCCAGCGCATCAGGTGCTCGGGGTCGGCTTTGATCCAGATCGCAAAATCGGCAGAGTTGCGTTTTTCGTCCTGCTTTTTGAGGTTGTCGCGTGATTCCGAAATGAGGTCTTCAATTTTTCGGCCCGACAAGGCTCCGTAGATGCCGCTTTTTTCGGCAAATTTCAAGGTGTCAAAATACACCGATCCATTGGCTTCGTAAGCGTAGCCATTCTCGAGGATTTGTTGCACCATTTCTATCTGCTCGGGAATATGCCCGGTGGCTCGCGGCTCAAGGCTGGGCGGAAGTACGTTAAAAATGCGCATCATGTCGTGAAAACCCACGGTGTACTTGTGCGCGATTTCCATCGGCTCCAGTTGCTCCAGGCGGGCGCGTTTACCCAGTTTGTCTTCACCTCCCGTATCCACATCGCCTTCCAGGTGGCCAACATCGGTCACGTTGCGCACATAGCGTACCTTATACCCCAGGAATTGCAGGTAGCGGTAGATGATGTCGAAGCTCACAAAAGTGCGACAGTTGCCCAAATGAACATTGCTGTAAACGGTGGGACCACATACGTACATGCCAACCCGGCCAGGGAGAATGGGTTGGAATACTTCTTTTTCTTTACTGAGACTGTTGTAAATTTTTAGTGCACTGTTCATTGGACTGTTTTTTGCAGCGGCAAAAATATAAAAATGTGTTTGACTTGTGGCAAGGAGAAGCCGTTCAGCTCAAAAATGGTTGCTTTTTCCCGATTTTTGAGATTTGGATTGGGCTCCAGCACCATATTATTATACATTTTGGTATTCTGGAAGCGAAGGACATGAATTGCCACGTGCTTTAGCTCGTGGATTGGGGCCTCTCTCTTAATCGGGCTTTAGCCCCAGTGTTAATTTTAAAGCCAGGGCTAAAGCCCAAATCAGAGGGTATTTCCACAACCCCAGGTTGAAACCTGGGGCAATTCATGCCCTCCGAGCAAAATGTTCAGTAACGTTTTCAATCCTTTACAACTGAATTACGGTGATCACGGGCCGATGATCAGAAAAACTGACCTTCCCCCGCTGACAATACAAGGGGGTAAATTTAGGGTCGGTAAAAGTATAATCGATGCGCAAACCCGGGATACGCCCCGCGTAAGTGATGCCCAAACCTGAACCTGCCGCCAAAAAAGCATCTCGCAGGTTTTTACACATCAGGTGGTGGGTATAAGATTGGGGAATATCATTAAAATCACCACAAACGACCACCGGATATGGGCTGTTGCTCAGGTGCGCCAACAACTCTTCCACCTGGCTCGCTCGCTCCTGGGCTGCACGTTTGAATCTGCCCAGGATACTTCTAACCCGATTCCAGTTTTCTTTTTCCCTTAAATCCGGTGAACTGGTCACCTTATCGGTCAAACCCGTGATGGAGTTGGATTGCAAATGTACATTGTAGACCCGTACAATACGTTCACCTATCTGCAGGTCCGCATAACGATACCCATTGGTGCTGCCAAAAAAACGCACCTCTGAGCGCAAAATAGGATAACGGGAAAAAATGGCCAGCTCTTCGGTTTTTTTCCAAATTGAATGCTCCAAGCCATTGTGCTGGCGAATCGCGTCCACGTAAGTAGAACCAGTTTTGGCGTGATTCACAAACTCCTGTAAACACAAGACATCGGGTTGGTATTGATAGATTAGTGCTTGTAATTCTTCTGGATTGGCGGGAGTACCTTTTTTGTGAAAATTGGCGAAACCATATACATTGAAAGTCATGGTTTTGAGCAACGTTGAACCTTCAGGACTTGCGCTACCTGGATGAAAACCAACTAAACCCGCGAAGTGATTCCAACCCACCAAAATGACCCCCAGCGACATCAAGGCTTGCCAGCGGCGCTGAAAAGCCCAATAGAGCATAAACAGCAAATTAACAACCAATAAAGTAGGATAAACCAGGCCAATGAAAGCAAATGGCCAAAAACGTTGTGGGCTGACGTAAGGGGCGAGGTAAGTCATCAGGGTGAACACAACAATCAGCACATTGGCCCAGCGAATTAGTTTTTGCACGATATGTTCAGTTTTTCCAAGGCAGAACCAGTTATTTTTTACTGGCTTTGAACAAAAACTCTTTCTCTTCGGTACTCAAACTCTCGTATCCAGACTGCTTGATTTTGTCGAGTATGGCGTCCAATTGTTCCTGGTGGCTCATGTTATCATATCCAGGGGTGGCGCTGCTGCTGCGCTTGCCCGAGTCCTGTCGGCTGCTGCCACCTGCAGTGGTTTTTTCCCGCACTTTAGGGTTTTTATAGGCTACTTTGGGGCCTCGTTGGGGAGGTGTACCGTTTCTCCAGCGCGACCAGGTAGCATCCCACCAGTCGAAAAAACGCATAAACGGAAATGCCAAATCGTTGCCTTTGCGCAATTGCCATGCGTATACAAAGCCAAAAATATCACCACCAAGGTGGCCATAAAGCCCTCCTGAATTGAAATCAGCTTGAGAGATCAATACCATATCTACAAATACCAAGGTCACAACAATAAACTTAAGTTTTACATCTCCAATAAAAACCAAGCGGAGAACATACTCGGGCGCCACGACTCCTGCAATAACCACAGTAGCCATAACAGCCGATGAGGCACCAATGGCAATTGAATCGGTTTTAATAAGAAAGTTTTGTGCAAGGATGAACATGACTGCACCGCTGAGTCCACCCAACAAATAAATAGGTAAAATCCGCTTATTGCCCAGCAGGTCCCCTACAATCCGTCCACACATATTGTAGAAAGCCATGTTCCACAGAATGTGAAAAAAATTGATGTGACTGAACATGTGCAAAAGGATGGTCCAAGGTTTTTTCAACAAAGTCAAACCATCTGATGGCAAATAAAAAAACTCGGCGAAATAACTAAATACCTTGGTATTGGGCTCCACTCCATTGATTAAAAATAAGCTAATGCTTACAATACCAATGATCACAAATATTGCAACGTTCGTCAGGATGATGCGTGTTACCGCATTCCCGTAATTGAATTCCCGCTTTAAATCCTCCCAGATCGACCTTAGCATGATGTATCGTGCTTATAATTCAGTCCAAAAATAAAACGTTTTATCCTCATTTGAAAGGCCAGAGCCCCGCAAATATGAGGATTATAGCCGAGTACCGTATTTCTCCCAATAAACGATCAAAAAATAACCGAAAACTGCCCCTCCAATGTGCGCAAAATCTGCCACTCCTTGATTGCCTCCAATGATTCCGAAACCCGACAATATCGCATATCCGAAAAAGGCCATAATCAGGTATTTTGCTGGTATCCTGATCGGCAGGAAAAAAATACCGATTGGTTCATTCGGGAAGTTCAGCATAAATGCCATCATAACTCCAAAAATTGCCCCGGAGGCCCCCAACATCGGCGTATTTAGGGCTCCCGCAGATGCTCCCCCCCAATAATAAAGTTCCAGGTATTTCATTCCAAGGTACAATAGCATGGAGCCAAATCCGCAGAACAAATAGAAAAACAAAAATCGCTTTTCACCCCAAAGCATTTCAACCATTGTGCCAAACATGAATAAACCCAACATGTTGAACAACAAGTGCCCAATGTCTCCGTGCATGAACATGTGGCTTACCAACTGAAAAGGGCGAAAATAGGGCGAACTTGGAAAAAACAGAGCGAACATGTATCGTTCCCAATCCGAAAACTCATTGATAATTAAGTAACCTGCCGAATCCCTAGCTGGATCACCCCAAACCAACAACGTAACAAAGAATACTAAAACGTTGATGATCAACAAATGTTTAACCACATCGGTAATGCGCATCATGATGTACGATTATTCAAATTGTTTTTGTAAATCTTCTAACTCGTAGGTTACGAAGCATTTTTTGCCAAAAGGACTGCGGAAAGGCATGGCACAGGCGAATAACTGATCGATCAACGCTTGCATTTCGATGTCGTTGAGCAGTTGCCCACGTTTGGTGGCTGCGCTGCGTGCCATCGAACGCGCCAGGCTTTCGCGGGTGTTCAACTGGAGTTCCAGTCCTATTTTATGTTGTTCCAATAAACTTTCGAGGATGCTCCGTTCACTTTGTTTGCCCGCCAGTTCAGCAGGTAGGCCATTGACCACAAAGGAGTTTACCCCAAATTCCTGCACATCAAAGCCCAGTGGCTGTATTTCTGACAAGAGGTCTTTGAGCAGGGTGGCATCGTTGGGGCTAAAATTCAGCGTGATTGGAAAAAGTTGCTGCTGGGTAGAGCCCTGGCGCGTTTCCATCATGCCCAGGTATTTCTCGTACAGGATGCGCTCGTGGGCAGACTGCTGGTCGATGAGCATGTAGCCCGATTTGATTTGGCTAATGATGTAAGTACCCTGAAGTTGATAAGGAGCTTTGTGTTGTTTGGCCAAAGCCACATCGGTACCTGTGGCGAGGGTAGTTTCTTCCGATTCCCAGGAACTACCAATAGTCAGTGTCTGGATGTTTTCCTCCTCACTTTCACTGTTTGTAGTTTCTCTTGGCTCTTCATCGGCGGCGCCCAGGTCTTTGTACAAGAGTTGCCAGTTGCGCAGGTTGTTGTCTTCGCGGCGTTGTGCCGGGTCATTGTCTCGCCCTGCCGAAAAGGTTTTAGACTCATCGTTTTGCCAGGCCCCACTGTTGCGCGCCGGGGTAACGAAGGGTCTATCTTGTTCTTGTTTGGCTGTGATATAGGGCAGTTTAAGCCCTGATTCCTGCTCAAAATCCAGGCTGGGCATCACCCCGTATTGCCCCAAACCATGCCGCACGGCCACTTTGAGGTAATTGTACACCAGGCGATCGTCTTCAAATTTGATCTCCTGCTTGGTGGGGTGCACGTTGACGTCGATGCGGGCCGGGTCGATGTCCAAGAAGAGCAGGTAAAAGGGGTACATTTCTTTGGGCAAAACTTCCTCATAAGCGCTCATCACCGCGTGGTGTAGGTAACTGCTTTTGATGAAGCGGCTATTGACAAAAAAGTACTGTTCCCCCCGGACTTTTTTGGCAAATTCGGGCTTGCCCACAAAGCCTTTGATCTGGATGACGTCGGTATCCTCATTCACGGGCACCAGGCGGGTATTGATGGCATTGCCAAAAACTCCGGTGATGCGTTGCCGCAGGTTGCCGGGCGGCAAATGAAACACCTCAGAACCATTGTGGTGCAAGGAAAAAAAGATATCGGGATTGGCCAGTACCACCCGTTCAAATTCATCGAGGATGTGCCGAAACTCTACGGTGTTGGCTTTGAGGAAATTGCGCCGGGCGGGTACGTTGTAAAAGAGATTTTTGACCGAAAAACTGGTGCCCGCTGCCGTTTGACATGGCTCCTGCGATTTGACCCGCGAGCCTTCGGCGTGCAACAAGGTGCCCATTTCGCTGGCGTGTCGCCTGGTACGCAACTCTACCTGGGCTACCGAAGCAATGGAAGCCAGAGCCTCCCCCCGAAAACCCATGGTGCGGATGGCAAACAAGTCATCGGCACTGCGAATTTTGGAGGTAGCGTGCCGTTCAAAGGACATCCGGGCGTCGGTTTCCGACATGCCACAACCATCGTCGATGACCTGAATCAGGGTTCGTCCGGCGTCTTTTACAATCAATTTAATGTTTTTGCTGCCTGCATCTACCGCGTTTTCCATCAACTCCTTCACTACCGAAGCAGGGCGCTGAATCACCTCGCCGGCAGCAATTTGGTTGGCAATCGAGTCGGGCAGTAGCTGAATCACATCAGCCATATGTATTGAGTCTTTTTACGCTTAGTTAATCTAGGGGCAATAAAAAATAAATTGTTCATTTTGCCAAAGGATTAGATAAGTAAACGTTTCATTTCAAGTGTCTTATCTAATCTTTTGGCTCAAGAAAAATGAACATTTATTTTGCCCCACTGACTAGTGCCAAATTTAAACAATTTTTGGTAGGGAAAAGGTTCGGAAGAACAAGAATTTAAAATTCCCATCCGTCCAATTTGGGGGGCTTGTAGCTCAGTTTGGTGATGGCGCGTTGTTTCTGGCGGTTCAAAATCAAACGGCCCAATGCATAATGAGCAGGCTCATTGGCAAGGGGACTGAGTGCAAAATGGATTTTCCCTTCGTCGATGTCCAGTCGGTACATGTAACTCAGCAACAGGTCTTTGTTGGACTCGATCATTTCGGCGACCCGATTGGCAATGGCTTCGAGTAGCTCGGCCTCGCTGAGGGGAGTCGTTTGGGTCAGCCCGAAATCCTGAGCCACCAGGGCCTTGGTTTGTTCTAAATATTCCTCTTCCATATTGAAAGGAGTAAATGGTTTAATTGCTAGCGCCGAAGACCAATGATTTCTGTGGTGCCCCTTAAGTGCCTTAGGTTTCTAAGGTGGTGAAATCATTCCCGCTTTGGACTCCGAAACAATAACGCAAAAAACACCGCCGTAAATATCCCTACCCCACCCGGTACCAGCCAAACCGCCGACCAGTTGATCGCCTTACCCAGCGTATGCCAATTCACCACCTCCCCGGCAATCAAAGAACCAATAAAGGCCCCCAGCCCCGAGATGATCAACGCAATAAAACCCTGTGCCGTGCTCCGCAAAGATACCGGAACTTTTTCATCGATGTAAATTTGTCCGGCCAATGCCGTAAATGACCACGCCAGGCCATGCATGCCCAGGCCTACCCAAACCATTAGTGGCAAGTCTATCCCTCCCCAGGACAACAATAGGTAGCGAATGCCCCAGGCCAGAATCCCCATTAAAATCACCGGTTTTAGCCCAAGGTAGCGGCGCGCATAAGGCAGCAGCAACACAAATCCAATCTCCGTCGCCTGCCCGATCGACATCATCGCCGCCGCGTTTTTAAAACCCTGGTCTTTCAAATAAGCATTGACAAAGCTGTAATAAAAGGCATTGGGAATACAAATCAGGGTCAGGGCAATCAGCAGTACCATAAAGCTCCGGTCTTGAATGAGTTGCTTCCCAGTGGCCAAAAGGCTGGTTTTTTCCTTTTTACCCAGCGGCGGGGTGGATGGCAAGGTCAGTACATAAATACTTTGGAAAATAGAGGCCGTAGCCGACAAAC
>JAAFHQ010000233.1 GCA_013298445.1 Chitinophagales bacterium
TTAGGGATAAGTAGTGCCGTTTCCTCGCTGCCCAAAGTTTCGAGTGGCAAAACGGCGTGTACGCCCTTGCTGGGAATGATCCGGGAGGTCAGGGTTGCATTGGCCTGTTGACGTACAAAATCGGCGTGGGCTCCGGTGCAATTGATGAACAAACGGGCGCGAATCGAAAATTGCTCGCCACTCAACTCGTCCTGAACTTGAGCAGCCAGGAGTTTGCCTTGCTCGTCTTTTTCAAAACCGAGCAGGGGCAGGTGGTTGGCCAGGATAGCCCCTTTTTCTGCTGCTGTTTTAGCGAGGAGCATACAGTAGCGGGCATCGTCGAGTTGGCCGTCGTAGTACAATACTGCACTGTGCAATTTTGGGCTCAGGCCTTTGGCGCGTTGCAAAACTTCCTTTTTGCTGATCCAGCGACTTTTGGGCATGCTGTCACCTTTGGCAAAGGCATCGTAAACACGCAGGCCAATGGCGTAATAACAGCCTTCCACCCAGGAATAACAGGGGGTAAGCAGGGGCAGAGGATGGGCCAGGAAGGGGGCATTCTGGATCACGATGTGGCGCTCTTCCAGTCCGTGGCGCACTTGTTTGAGCTGAGCCAGGTCAAAATTATTGACGGCTTGCTCCAGGTAGCGAACGCCACCGTGGATGAGTTTGGTCGACTTGGAAGAGGTGGCGGCAGCAAAGTCGTCTTTTTCAATCAAGGCGACTTTGAAGCCACGCAGGGCTGCATCCAGCGCACATCCGGCGCCGGAAGCGCCCGCGCCAATGATGCAGATGTCGAATGATTCCGTTTGGAGTTTGTGCAGATGTTGAACGCGATTCACTTGGTTCGGCAGTTTGGCCGAAGTTAGGGATTATTCTGGAAAATCTGGTTCTTCAACTTAAAGAGCCAAATTTTGATTAAAATAAAAATACTTAAAGTTTATTAAATTAAATAAATCAAACTAATTTTGGTTTAATAAATCCAAGTTTATGGCAATTTCCAAAGACGCACTCTGGAAAGGAATCATTGAGAGTTTGGCGGAAGAATTCATTCGCTTTTTCTTTATTGATTACGTTGACCTGATTGATTTTGAGCGAGGTTTTGAATTTTTGGATACAGAACTCCAAAAGCTACTGCCAGAAAACCCATCCAAAAATCGACATGCAGATAAACTCATCAAAGTTTGGCTAAAAGATGGCAGAGATGTTTGGTTTTTGATTCACATCGAAATACAAGGGTATCAAGATGCTACCATATCTTTACGCATGTTTGAGTGTATTTACAGAATCCGTGAGCGGTATCAACGACCAGTGACAGGGCTAGTCGTTTACACTGACTGGGAGCGGAGTTACCATTTTTCGGAATACCGCGAGGTGTTTATGGGTTCTACGCTCAATTATGCGTTCAACACGTACATTCTACGCGATAATCCTCCAGCTAAACTAACCCAAGACCCTAACCCATTCGCAGCCGTTATGGAGGCAGCCTGGCAACATTTGGATAAACCAGAAGATGAACGGGATTTGTTGAATCTCAAATTGGATTTGATTCAGCGCTTGAAGCTGCGTGCTATTCCAAGAGAAAAGATCAGCTTGATCATAGAATTTATAAAATACTACACCCCCTTTACAAATTCAGAAATTCAGGCTAATTTTGATAAAAATTTAATGGACATTATCAAAACAGATATACCCATGGGACTTCGCGAAGCCATTTTGGAGGATGTTAGAAAACAAGGAATTGAACAAGGAATTGAACAGGGTATCGAGCAAGGAATTGAGCAAGGAATTGAACAGGGTATCGAGCAAGGAATTGAAACCAAGGAACGAGATTTTGTCCAAACGCTCTGGTTGCTCCAAGAATTTTCCATTGAAAAAATGGCCCTCTTAGTCGGCATTACACAAGAGCGGCTTGTCGAAATAGTGCAAGAAATTTTACTGGAAGAGGGAAAAACAGCAGCGGAAAGCCAGCAAATTATGGAAACTTATGTGGCAAAATTTGCCGCACTTTAATTGTGGTATGCCAACCTCAATTGAATTAAAAGCTGGCATACCCTATTTAGGATCAGCGATACGACAACATCACATAATCCGAAAAACCACAGCAAACTCTCGAACAAAAGTTCTCACTGGTTCTCCATTAAGCAAAGATGGCTCCCATTTGGGCATCTTATTGAGCATCCTAATCACCTCTTCGTTTAAACCATCTGCAAGTCCGCTGGTGATCTCTGGGTGTGTAATGCTCCCATCTTTTTCAATAAAAAATTGAACCACTACATTTCCTTGAGTCTTATTGTATTTAGCCAATTCTGGGTATTTGATGTCCCGGGCCATGTAGCGGAATAAAGCTTGTTCCTCCCCCGGAAATCTGGCCGCTTTCGCTACCCCATCACAAATGAGTTTGTCTTTCTCAAGGGTTGCTATAGCTACGTAATCAAAACGAATGGGTAAGCCCATCTCCACATTGACGTCTGCTCCCTTGAGCTGGCCAGGAATCCATTTCGGCATTGCTTTAACTACACGGATGGCTTCCTCATCCGCGGCAGGTGCGAGGCTTTTCATGATGCCAATATTTCCGATTGTACCATCTTTAAATACTACAAATTTCACTACTACCTGGCCAAATACTTTGTGCTCAGCGGCAGTATATGGCATATTTAGGTTTTCGGCTAAAAATTTGAATAGTGCTTCCTTTCCCCCTGAGAACTCGGGAAGTTGGTCTACAATGCGGTGAATTTCTCCGGGAATGGAATCTTGATAAGTACTTGCTTTTGCGGTTAGATTGAACTGCACAAAAAACAGCAATAAACAAACCTGAAAAGCTTTGCTTATCCAATTCACAAGCGCATTTGTTGGCTGCTGTGTTAGCATTAGGTGTTCCATGATTTATCAATTATTTTATTTACAAAATCAATTTATGCTTAGCAGATATTCTCTTTTATTCCAATTTGAATCGAATGGGCAAGTTGAACTGTACCCGCACTGCTTTATCACGTTGCATCCCAGATACCCATTTGGGCATTAATTTTACGAGCCGGGTCGCTTCTTCATCACAACCTGCACCAATCCCTCTTACGACCTGCACATTGGATAAAGTACCATCTCGTTCTACAATCATCTGAACGACCACCATCCCCTGAACCCCATTTTCTTTAGCAATCTTCGGGTATTCAAGGTTCTGATCCAGATATCTCAACAATGCTGCTTGTCCTTCGGGAAAGGAAGGCATCCGCTCTACAACTTTGTAAACGGGAATAGAATCCTTGGCAGGGTTCTGAACACCCGCACTGCTAGGAATAGCGTTAGTAGACTCGCTTTGGGCTGGTTTTGCGGTAGGCACAGGTACAACGAAACGGATTGGAAGTTCAATTCGAACCGGCACAGCTTGGTTGTTTTGTTGTCCAACAGTCCAGCGAGGCATGTTGTTGATCAAAGTTAGGGCCTTTCGATTTAGGGTTTCACTAATGCCTTGAACGATTTCTACATCCTGGATGAGTCCTTCTCTGCTGACCACAAAGCGGGTGATGACATGCTGATCCACTCCTGTAGGCGGCTCGGAAATGTACCCGAGGTTAAAGTCGATGTATTCCTTTAAAGCCATTTCGCCACCCGGAAACGTAGGCATTTTGTCTGCTTTGGCCAGTGGCTCTGTGGAAGGATTGGATTGGGCCAATGCCAAGGATAGCTGGAGAAAAAAAAGGCTTAGGGTTAAAATAAACCGAGGTTTACGCTGTGGGTTAGCATTATTTTCCATTGGGCACAGTTTTGTTATTGCTCCAAATATAACTGTTTTTCCACAATGAAAGTATAGTGTTTGAAGGTTTTGAGGAAAATTCCCCAAAACCTTCAAGTCCCATTTACTGCTTCAACATCTTTTGACTGTATTGCTCGCTACCTTGGGTAATGCGCAGCAGGTACTCCCCTTTGGGTTCTTTGCTCAGGTCGATTTGACCATTGTACGTACCGTCAAACTTGGTGAGTGACTGCTGGTAAACCCGTTGTCCGGCCATATTGTACACTTCAATGTTGGTTGCCTTCCCTTCAGCGCGGAAGCTCAGGTTGAAGAGCCCTTTACTGGGGTTGGGCGAGGTTTTGAAATCCTCTACTTTGAGCCGTGTCGTATTTGCATTAGTAGGTAACACAGAGGAAGTCTTATCCTCCAATTTGAAACGAATGGGCAGGTTGAATTGGACGGCTACGGCCTGACCACGTTGTTTGCCTGCAATCCAATTGGGCATGGCGTTGACTACGCGCAAAGCTTCTTCGTCGCAGCCCGCTCCAATGCCTCTAACTACTTTGGCATTGCTGATGCTGCCGTCTTTTTCAATGACGTATTGGACCACGACCATCCCTTCCACACCATTTTCTTTGGCCACTGTGGGGTAGTTGATGTTTGTTGCTAAAAATTTAAGTAAATCGCCCTGGCCGCCTGGGAAAGCGGGCATTTGCTCTACAACCCTGAAAACCTCCTTAGGCGCATCTCCTTTTTTCTCAGTCACCCCACCTTCCAACATAAAGCGGATCGGCAAGTTGAACTGTACATTTACGGCCTGTCCTTTCTGCAAACCTGGTTTCCATTTGGGCATCATGTTGACTACCCGGAGGGCTTCTTCATTGGCTCCACCGCCGATGCCTTGTACCACGTGAGGATCTATGATTGTACCATCTTTGCCAATGATGAATTGCACCACCACCATACCTTGAATGTTTTCCTTTTTGGCCATTTCGGGGTACCGGATGTTTTGAGCCAAAAACTTGAGCAATTCGCCCATGCCACTTGGGTATTCCGGCATCTTTTCAACCACTTTGAACACTTCGCCGGGAATGGAATCTCGTTTATTGGCATAACTTACGACAACTATCTCATTGAGCGAATTGGGTTTAGAGGGGTAACCCATTACTGGCACTTCTCGTTCCTCGATGGAGTTCAATGGGAAGCCTTGAACCACTCGCTCTTCAAGTACTTTCGGTGTGGTGTCTCTACGAATAATCACCTCTTTGGGCATGCTGCTGTAAGGGGCCTCGGCTTTTCCTTTTTCAACTGCACCGGGAGCCATCATGGGCGGAGGTGGTGGCAGGGTTGAATTTTGTGAAGTGGTGGGCACTTGTGCCTCGATGTTGATTTGGGCAAACAAAAAGCCCAGTCCAACCAGCAGTGGCAAGCTTAGCGCATAGCGCAATTGTGCCCGGCCCTGTGTTTTTTTGCGCATCATCATGTGAATACGTTTTTTGAGTTGAGATGTAGAAAAATGGTTTACGAGGGCAATCGAAGGTCCGGACAAGGATTGCCTAATCAAAAGGTGGCCGTATTGTTTGCGGTTGGCGTTTTGAAGCACTGCCGCGTCAGCCAAATATTCGTGCACGTCTCTTAATGCCTGGGAATAGCGGTAAGCCAATGGGTTGAACCAACAAATGGCTTTGATGATTTCGCTGAACAATACGTCCAGCGTATGGTATTGCAGGATATGGGTTTCCTCGTGGCGCAACATGTACTCGCGTTCGAGGTTTTCATCTTCGAGTTCAGCGGGCCAAAACAGGCAATGCATAAAGGAAAAAGGTGCTTTCACCTCCTCGCTGTACACCAGGGTATACTTGCCCATGGCTTGCTTATTGCCCCGGCGGTAAATGTTGTACAGCTGAAAAAGCCCCACCAAAAAACGCAACAGACAATAAGCCACGCCCCCCCAATACAACCAGGGCCAAATATCCCAGGCTGCGCTGCTCGGCACCTGGATGGTGATTTCCGGCAGGGTATAGGGCTGATTGACCAGATTGTTGGCCCGGACTACCACTTCAGGTAGCCAGTTGCTGCCCTCAGTTGGGTCGGCTGGGGCACCCAGGGAAATATGCACCATGGGCACCACCAGACCCAACAGCAGGGTGATCAATAAATAGGCTCGATTGAGTTTGAAAAAGGTCGTTTTTTCCAAAATCAAACGGTACAATACATAAAACACCAGCCAGCAAATGGCGACTTTGAGTAGGTAGTTCATCGCGATGATTAATAAAAGATGAACAAAAAGTTTCCCGGTTCAATCCCTAAAGGGCATAGTTATCCAGGGCTTGCTATCGCAGCCAAATGAATAGATGCACAAGGCATGTATTTTGGTGTACGCTTATTCGTCGGTATCCAATACTTCCATCAAGTCGGATAAATCTTTGATGCCCAGGTTTTTTTCTTTAACCAAAAATGAAACAAGATCCAGGGTTGAACCAGCAAAATAGTCATTGACCAATTTGTTCAAACTTTGTTTGCTGTATTGATCTTTGGAGACCAGGGGGAAATACTCATAAGTACGGCCATAAGCCTTGTGGCCTACAAATCCTTTTTTTTCCAAAATGATCACGATGGTCGAAACGGTACTGTGGGGTGGTTTTTTCTGGCCTTCCTGGCCGGCAATGTAGTCGCGCATGGCGGCAACGGTGCAGGGGCCTAACTCCCACATGATCTGCATCAGTTCTTCTTCGGCTTTGGTCAATGTCAACTGTTCCATATCAATCGATAAACTTGTTGACCAAAGGTATAACGTATTTTTTAGTTAAACAACTATTGAAGCTATTTTTTTGACGTATTTTTTAGTTATAGCTTATTGGCCCGCATTCCCACTGGGATCCCCGACTTTGATGGCCACAAAAGAGAGCCGCTTTTTTTGCAAGGGTACAATGGAAATTTGCTCTGGAAAGCTGGTTTCCCAAGGGTTGAGCGGATTGGGGAAGGGAAATCCGGCATCCACAAAACGCCAACTGGAATTTTGCGCAAACCGTTTGTCCAACTGCAAAATCAATTTGCGCAATTGGATCATATCGAGGGTGCTGAGGGTTTTGGAGTTGTTGACATCGGCGGCAATCAGGCGATAAGGGTCGCGAATCAGGCTCAGGCTAAGAATGTGCTTTTGGATAAGGATAAGGTCGAAAGTGGAAATCCCGTTGCTGAAGTTGAGATTGAAGGCAGGTACAATGCGGTATTCAAGGTTTGGATCAAGACCCTCGAAGATAAAATTACCCTCAGCGTCACTGAATGTTTCCAGGACTAGTATGTTGTTCCGATACAATTGTAGTTTCACATCGGGCAAGGGGGCTCCCCCCAGGGTATTGATGCCTCCTTCGATCTGCCCATCGGACGGCCCACCGCAAGAGGCGAGGCGATCTTGCACTTCAAAAGGAAGGATGGTCGGCACGCTCAAATTGCCACAGGCATCTCTTACCACAGTGATGAGGTTGTGAAGGCCCAGTGGAATATTGCGGATGTTGATGCTAAAGGTGCTATCGGCCTCATTTTTGTCCCAAAACCATTGTGCGTCGAAATGTTCGGGACTCAGGTAGGTTTCAGCGTCATCGGATTGAAAGAGGTCGACAAAGGTCCGGCGTTCAATGATTTCGCGTACTTCCGAACAAGCATCTACACTTTTAAAAAAAACCTCAATCTCTGCTTTACAAGTTTTTGGATCGGTAAAAAAGAGCGGCGGCAAGGTGTCTATTGGATACAATTCAGGGCGTTCATCATCAATAACCCTGATGATTTGAGTATAGGAAAAGCGTTGAAAAAGGGTAGCACTTTGGGCATCGCCTCCGATGGTACAGGCGGGCAAAAGCCCATTGATCAACACATCATCATCGCGTACTTCATCACCATTGAGGGAAAGGTAATAATTGAGGGTATCGGCGTCCTCTGCTGCTTCGGCAAAAAGATACAAGGCCTCTCGCCCATAATTGCCCAGGCTGGATCGGTTGATGGTATAGGTCGTCTCCCCGGCCAGGGTATCGGCACAAAGGCTGTCGTAAGCGAGGGGATTGGTGATGGTATAGGTTCGCTGGATTTGATAACATTCATCCTTGTTCGGCGAACTTGATCGAAGGTCCGACACCTCAATGTGCCAGGGGGTACAGCCCAAATTGGTAAAAACCAGGGTGTCGCCGGGAAGTTCCTCACAATAAAGCACCTGATCTGCTGGGAATGTGGCTTCAAACAAAGCTTGGGAATAGACTTTGATGGTTTGTTGACAAGTCACTGCAACCGAGTCACCCGTTGGTTTGGCAAATTTCACCTGCCAGATGCGCTGGATGGTCCCCTCCCCGTTTTTCACTTGTTTTTTCAAAGAGTAGGTTACTCGTGGAGGGCAAAAGGTATCCAATAAAAGAGTGATTTTTCCAAAAACCCGATTGGCATACGCCGGGTTATCAATTTTTAGCAAAGCAGTATCCTGACAATAAAGCGTGGTGTCCTTGGGGACTTTGCACACCGAAGCAGGACTGATGGCACCTGTTGTTTTTGACAGGGAAGCATCCGCAACAGTCGCCCAGCAAAAGGAGCGGTTCCCGGTCGCATCTTCCGCCCATAATTCTACTTCAATGGGCGTTCCAGCATCACAACAATAAAACTCAACTTCTGCTTGAAGAGGAGTATACAATTGGTT
>JAAFHQ010000234.1 GCA_013298445.1 Chitinophagales bacterium
GAACCCATTTAAACAGGCCTTATTTAGTGCAATGGAGAAAACATCCATCCTTTTAGTCGAAGACGAACCCAAAATAGCCAGCTCGATTCAGCAATGGTTGTCGGAGCACGAATTTGGGGTAGAGGTAGCACCTGATGGTGCGGTGGGCCGTCATTTGGCTTTAAGCAACGATTACGCCTTGGTATTACTTGATTTGAATCTACCCTTTGTGGATGGTGTTGAAGTGTGTCGGGCGATTCGGGAAAACAAACCCGATCTACCTATTATTATGGTGACGGCTTTGGGAAGTATGGACGAAAAACTCAACGGCTTTGCCGTAGGTGCCAATGATTACCTGGTCAAACCTTTTGATTTTCGGGAATTATTGGCTCGCATGCGTGTGTTGTTGAAACACCACCATCCGCTCAATTCAAACATGCCTTCCAGCTTGCTCCAGGTTGCCGATTTGGAACTCAATCTGGACAGCAAAAACGTTTACCGGGCTGGGGATTTGATTCCACTCACCCCCAAAGAATTTGCGCTATTGGAATTTTTGATCAAAAACGAGGGCCGGGTTGTTTCTAAATACGACATCATGGAACAGGTTTGGGACCTCAATTTTGATTCAGGTACTAATGTCGTGGAAGTTTACATCAATTTTTTGCGCAAAAAAATTGACCGCCACTACGAACCCAAACTGATCCACACCAAACCAGGCATGGGATATTACCTTGCGGCGAACTAATTGAATTACCACTACATGAATATCCGCCTCAAACTTAGTCTTCAGTTTGCACTCCTCTCGGCGGGAATTTTGCTTTTGTTTTCCCTGATCATCTATTCTCTTTCGGAGTACCATCGCCAGCAGGAGTTCTATTTCCGTCTCGGCACTCGTGCGCTGACTACTGCACGTTTGTTGATCACCGTTGAAGAAATTGATCGAAACTTGCTCGATATCATTGAAAAAAACTCTGCTCGCTCCCTTTTTAATGAAACGATAGAAGTGTATGATTATGAAGACAATTTAATTTATTCCCGGAACCGCAAAGCAGATTCTATCCCTGTTTTTTCCAAATACATGATTGCCGAAACCCGTCAATACACGGAATATAAAAGCCATCTTGGGCCGAACGAATGTGTCGGTTTGCACTACCGAGACCTCAAATTTGGCAATTTTGTGGTGTTAATCAGCGCTGAAGACCGTTATGGTTCGGCCCAAATCAAGGATTTGCGCAGGGTGCTCTGGCAAGGTTTTAGCATCGGCTTGCTCATCATCTTGTTGGCGGGTTTGTTTTTTTCGCGCCGGGTATTGGCCCCCATCGCCAAGCTGAATGAAGAAATCAGCTCCATTACGGCAGGTAACCTCAACCGCCGGGTACCCATTGAAAACCCCCGGGATGAACTGGGCTTGCTGGCCAGCAATTTCAACCAGATGTTGACTCGCCTGGAAGCCGCTTTTGACGTACAACGCCAGTTCGTTTCGAGCGCCTCACACGAGTTACGTACACCGCTGATGGCCTTGACCAGTCAAATTCAGATGGTGTTGAGCAAAGCCCGCAGCCCTGAGGAATACCAATCCATTTTACACTCTCTGAATGAAGATACCCAAAAGCTGATTGCCCTTTCCAATGGCCTTCTGGTACTCGCTCAGTCCAGTTTGGAAAAGCAGAAACAACTATTCAGCCGCGTCAGGGTGGATGAAATTGTACTCAATGCTCAAAATGATCTGGTCAAAGTGCACCCCACTTATCGTTTCAGCATCGAATACGATCGTTTGCCAGAGGAAGAGTCTTCACTCCATGTCAATGGTAATGAGACGCTTCTACGCACAGCATTCATCAATTTGATGGAAAATGGTTGTAAATTTTCCCAAAACCAGAGCGTCCGCATTCTGATTTCATTTACCAACAAAGAAGTCCGCATCGCCTTTTCAGACGATGGCATCGGCATACCACTTGCGGAACAAGAGTATATTTTCAGGCCCTTCTATCGGGCCTCCAATGCCCAAAATCAAACCTTGGGAAATGGTATTGGTTTGGCGCTTAGCCGCCGCATCATCGAGCTACATGATGGTACACTACGCGTAAAATCTCAGCCGGGACAGGGTAGTGTGTTTGAGGTGCATTTGCCGATCTAATCTTTTAAAGCCTTGATTTTAAAGGGATTTTAAGTTGATTTTAAGCCGCATTAAAATCAATAAGGCTAATTTTGTTCTATCATTTTTTCAGGATTCGGTTCTTTTTTTGTTAATCCAATTCGTTTCTGACCATTACAGGTCTACAATGGGTTCCGTCATGGTAAGAGGTGTAGTCTTTCTACTGCACCTCTTTTTAAAATAAGGCACTTTGTAAAAAGTACACCCCAATTCCTGCAAAATAACTCAGCAATGCGATCCAGCTGATTTTTTGAAAATACCAGCCAAACGTGATTTTTTCCAAACCCATCGCCGCAACACCTGCCGCTGAACCAATAATCAGCATACTTCCACCTGTACCCGCACAAAAGGCCAGCATTTCCCAGAAACGACTATCCGCGGGAATGTCACCCAGGGAATACATCCCCATCGCGGCTGCTACCAATGGCACATTGTCCACAATGGCCGAAAGGATTCCGGTGATGATCACCACTACATCCATATTGCCTACACTGGTATCCAACCAACGCGCCAAACTGGGTAAGGTGCCTTGCGTTTCGAGCGCAGACACTGCCAACAAGATACCGAAGAAAAATAAAATGGAAGGCATATCCATCCGTTCCAGCGCTTTCAACACCGAAAGTGATTTTTTATGTTCATGTGGTTTTTCGCGGTGGATGATTTCGGTGGTAAGCCATAGAATCCCCAGGCTCAACATCATTCCCATGTAAGGAGGAAGATGGGTGATCATTTTATAAATCGGCACCATCAGTAATAAGCCAACGCCTAACATCAAAATGAGCTTTTTTTCTCCTGGATGAACTTCATTTTCCTGATAGTCGGAACTATTTGCTACGTCCTTGAGCTCTCCTTTAAGTTTCCAACTGATCAAAATCAGAGGAACAATCAAAGCTGTAATGGAGGGCAAAATTAACTTGACAATAATATTTCCTGCGGATAACTGCCCGCCAATCCACAGCATAGTGGTCGTAACATCCCCAATTGGGGACCAGGCTCCACCCGCATTGGCCGCAATAACGGTGGCTGCAATGAAATACAAGCGGTCTTTCGGGTTTGCAATGAGTTTTTTGAGCAAAACCACTATGACAATTGTAGTGGTCAGGTTATCAAGTATTGAAGACAAGAAAAAAGTAAGAATCCCAATCACCCACAACAAGCGCCGCTTGTCGCGGGTGCGGATTTGTTGCGTGATGACTTCAAAGCCCTGGTGTGCATCGATGAGTTCTACGATGGTCATGGCCCCAATCAGGAAAAAAAGAATCCCGGCAATGCCCGAGAGATGGTGCCCCAAGTGTTCGCTGATGTGGTGTGCTTCCACTCCCGAAAGGGCATACAAGGTCCAACACAAGACTCCGGTAATGATAGCCGTTGCGGCTTTGTCGATGTGTACGTTGTGTTCCAGGGTGATCAACAGATACCCTACTACAAAAACGATAATGGTTAGTATCTCCATAATATTTGGGTAAAAAAAGAGGGTAGCACGAGCATTGGCTACCCTTTGATGGCTGTAAACTTAAGTCGTGGACATTTAAAAACGAAAAAAAACACGGTATTAATCCTCTTCTTGGTTTTGTTTGGTGGTCAGGATTCGGTAAAAAAAATACCCGCAGGCTCCAGCTACGATGATTTGGGTACCAATCATCATGATCAGCGCACTTGTATTCATGTGGTTTTGGTTTAAAATAAAAGGGAGTCACCGAAGATGACCCCTTTTGTACAATCAATGTGGTAAATAACTATTGCCTTATCTTGACCCAACCTAACTAGCTGAGCAATCGACCTAAACGAGAACTGGACGAACTGCAATGTTAGGCCCAAAGGAGGAACTTCTCCTTAAAAGCAGATTAAAAAACCCTTAAAATTTGTGTAAATATAGGTTTACAAGTTAACCACGTTTTGAGGTTTGCCCCGCAAAAATGAGGCTACATTGGTGCCCGTAATGTTGAGCAAACGTTGGCGGGCCTCCCGACTGGCCCAGGCTTGATGCGGGGTGATGATACAATTTCGCAAGCCAAAAAGGGGATGATCGGGGCGTGGCGGTTCACCATCCAGCACATCGAGGCCTGCACCAGCCAGCTTACCGCTTTGCAAAGCCTGCAACAAATCAGCCTCGTTGATCAGTTCACCCCGGCCAGTGTTGATCAAAAAAGCCGAAGGTTTCATTCTTTCCAGCAATTTGGCATTGACGATTTGGTTGGTTTTGTCGTTGAGTGGTACCGTCAAACTGATGACGTCACTGGAAGAAAAAAGTTCTTCGATGCGTACAAACGTCACCCCAACCAGGGCATCACGCTCAGGATGGCGGTGGGTGGCAATTACCCGCATTCCCATCGCCATGGCAATAGAGGCCACTTTTTGACCAATGCGGCCAAAGCCCAAAATGCCCATGGTCTTGCCGTTGAGTTCTATTAGTGGTTTTTTCCAATACGCAAAATCGGGTTGATTGCTCCAGTCTCCATTCAACACACTTTGGTGGTGAAGCGCCACATTGTTGCTCAATTCAAGTAGCAAGGCAAATACATGTTGGGCAACCGAAAAAGTGCCATACCCTACCGCATTTGACACGCAAATACCGCGCTCGCGGGTGGCCTCTAGATCGATGTTGTTGTACCCGGTAGCACTTACACAAATACATTGCAAATCAGGGAGTTGCTCGATTTGCTCACGGGTGATTGGCACTTTGTTGACCACTAAAATATGTGCAGTTTTGGATCGAGGAACCACTTCGTCGCTATTTGAGCGATCGTATACCGTTACTTTTCCCAGATTTTGTAATTCCTGCCAACTTAAATCCCCCGGATTGAGGGTGTGTCCATCTAATACGACTATGTTGGGTTGCTCGATCATCTTGTGTTTCTGATTTAGGTTAAGTAAAAAAAGGGATTTTTATGGAAAAAGCGTTAATTTAAAGTTCAGATTTATTGTGCAAAATTATTTTTAGTACAAGCTTTCCAAAAACCGTCCCATGAAACAAGCCATAAATGATTGGAAATTTGTGGTATTGGCCTGTCTTACCTTGGGTTTGGCACCCTTTACCCCACAACCCCACATCATCACCAAACTGATTTGGCTACGCGATGGGGCCAAAGGCCAATACTGGTTGGATTGGTTTGACCTGACGATGCATGCTTTGCCCTGGTTGTTGCTTCTGCGTTGGGTTCTTTTGTTTTTTTTGCGTCACTTTCAAAAAGAAAAATCTAGTTAGTGGGGCAAAAATAAGTGTTCATTTTTTCTGAGCCAAAGGATTAGATAAGAAACTTAAAATGAACCGTTTACTTATCTAATCCTTTGGCAAAATGAATCCCTTATTTTTTTATCGCCCCCCAAGTATGTAACTTTTCCTTTTGACGACGTTAAGTGCATGGTGTAAAAGCTCAAAACATAAACATCGATGTTTGTTAAAGTACTCTTTCCAGCCAAGCGTGGAACGCTGCGACTTCCATTTGCTATTCCATTACTCGCTACTACACTGCTGTTTTTGTTCAGTGTACAAGCCTCATTCGCCCAATTTTCCATTACCGCAACCGAGGTAGAAACTTGGACAACACCTGTTCCGGTTTCTTCTGATTACAATCTCAATTCCGCCTATGTTTTCCTCCTGAATCCGACTGCCTTACAGGCCGTTTTTGAAGGAGAAGGTTTGAACAAAGGGGAAAAGAAAGACGTGGGACTGAAAAAGGGTGACTATCCTCAGTACATGTACCTGGCGGTGAACATCAAGGATCCAGTCAACGAAGCAAATACCCTGACGATCCCGCTCATGATTCACGATGTGCGCAACCCGGCCATTTCCCAACGTTTGGTAGAATACGGAGGTCGTTTTTTGGAAAACATTCCCGACGACAACCTGAAAAACGACATCGTGGCCAAGGTTAAATTTGAAGCCTTCAAAGGCAACAATTCCAACGAATTTTGGAAAAAAACCGCCGAAATCTCCCTTAATCTGGGCCGAACCGCCACCAGCATCTTGAAAAACCCCATCTCCGGGACTTTTTCGGCCCTCTCAGATCAAATCATCCCTCAGGTGGACAAAGGCATCAAGTCGATGGGCAATCTGGAGGACCCGCAAAAAATTGTCAGCGAATTTTACATCAAGTTGCTGAATAAAGAACTGAGTGGTTTGTACGAAGAAAAGGTCATTTCGGCCATTTTGTACCGCATTCACTGGGATGTAGAAAAACCCGTGCGCTCCAAGTTCTTCACAAACGCCAAACCTGGCCGCGTCGACGACCTCAAAAGGATGATCAATACCACCACGGCGCCATTCCTCCTGGTGGTGAGCACCAAGGCCGAGTACAATACGGACCACTCCCAAATGGCCTACAACCAACAATACATCGAGAAGAAAGCCAAAGATTTCCGCAAAATCCAAAACGCAGAAAAACGCGAAGTGGAAAAATCCTTTTTGGAAATCCTGAAGCTGGCCGTCGAGCTCAACAAACAAATGGATGTTTTCCAGAATAGCCTCAATACGAAGTATCCCGATTGGTTGGCCTACTCCAAAGTGATCGAGTTGTACTTCCACGTCAATGAACTGCGCAAGGAAGAATTGGGTAAACTCGTTAAACAGGAGCCTATCATTCGGGAGAAATACACCCGTTTGTACGGCAATGTGCAAAATGATGTCGACCTCTGGTTTGGCACTGAATTGATGCAAAAAGCTCGTTCAGTAGCAGCCTACCTGCTCAATAACCCTGGCACCTACAATTATGGCAACCGCTCGCCACGCCAAATTTATGAGGACATCGAAATGTTGGATTATTACCGCGACCGGGTGAAGCAGATCGAAAACCAGGGTAAGCTGCCTAAAGAAATCCAGGCTTTGGAAACCTATGAACTGGCTTTGCGCAAGCTCAAAGAGATGGAAACGGCCTTGTTTGAAGCCGATTTTTCACCTGACCCTCGGCTCGATGTGGAATCCAAAAAGAGTTGGTTGCTCACCCGCGCCAGCCAGGTGTACCCAACGTGCCAGATTTGTGGCCAAAGGGTAGGGGAGAAGATCACCGCCATCGAAAATGCTACCTACGAGCAAAACATCCGCCAATACAAGGAAATTTCAGCGGGCTACTACAGCAAACTGGAATGTTTTGAAAACATCATGAATGGCCTCAATACCTTTATTAAGGCCAATAAAGATTCCACTACAATTTCCCCGATGATGTTTGCCTCGATAAAACAGGATCGGGAAGACTTCATCCGCACGGTGAATACCTACAACGAGATTGCAGGCAAAGACCACACCACCCTTAGTTCAAAAGATTTGTCAGCCCTGATCCAGCGTTTCCAAATCAACCGCGAAAAAATGCTCATCATCATTCAACGTTTGAAAGGTTTGTCCCTGGCCAATGGAGGGACCAGTTGTTTGATGGATGAGGTCAAACCGTAAGATCTGAGTGATAAGTGATGAATGAAGAATGATGAATTGCTACCGCAGCGACACTGTTTAAGTCGCTGCGGTAGCAATTCATCATTCTTTACTCATCACTCATTACTTATCATTTTTCCACTCATTTTCTATCTTTGTGGAACTCAAAGCGCCAAAATTTGTTTCTTTGGCACACACCCATTGAACTACAGGATTTATGAGATTGGAACCGAAAGATCTTTTTGAAAAGCTCGAGTTTGACAAAGTGATTGAGCTGTTGGTTAGGGAATGCCTGGGCGACCAAGGCATCGAGCGCATCAAAGAGTTGCGGCCCCAAACCAATCGCGAGCAGATTGAGGAGCGGCTCAAGGAGGTCATGGAAATGAAAAGGTCGATCGAACACAACGATCGTATTCCCCTGGTAGCTTACCAAAACATCGATAGCGATTTACAATTGTTGGCCATCATCGATTCGGTATTGCCCGAAGACGGCCTGCGGCGCATCAATACCATTCTGGTGACGGTTGGCGCAATCTACAAGTTTTTCAGCCCCTCCCGCCGCGATGTATACAAAACCCTTTACGAAGTCATCCGCCCGGTCAATTTTGACCCCGCACTGGTCAAAGAAATTGAACGCGTAATTGACGCCGAAGGCAACATTCGCCCGGATGCCTCGCCCGAATTGGCCCGCATTTACAAGGCCATCCAATCCAAAATGAAGGAATTGGACCGGGTTTTCCGCGATGTTATCAACGATTACCGGGCCAAAGGTTGGCTAAGTGACTCGGTGGAGAGTTTTCGCAACGGTCGGCGGGTACTGAGTGTCCCTGCT
>JAAFHQ010000241.1 GCA_013298445.1 Chitinophagales bacterium
GAAATGTGTATACCATTCCCTCCAGCTTTGGTTGGTCGGATTTGGGAACCTGGGCTTCTTTACACGCTGAGGCAGAGCAGGATGCCCAGCAGAACCTTATTAACTTGGGACCCAATTTGTTATACAATGTCAACAACTGCTTGTTGCGGGCACCAAAGGACAAACTGGTGGTCATCAAAGACCTGGATGACTATATTGTGGTTGATGAAGGTGACATTTTGCTCATCCATCCGAAGGCCAAAGAACAGGAGATCAAGAAGATAACTGAAGCGATTGGCAAGCAATTTGGTGAAAGTTTCCTTTAAAAAACTTAGTTTTATGGTTTTAAGGGGCGATAAAAAAATAAATGTTCATTTTGCCATAGGATTAGATGAGTAAACGGTTCAATTTAAGTGTCTTATCTAATCCTATGGCTCAGGAAAAATGAACATTTATTTTTGCCCCACTACTAAGGCTAAAATGAATCCCTGGTTACGGGGAGCGATACCTAGTACTATGAGCATGGAACAAGCTCTACAATTAATCCCTAAAGTAGTCCTGATTGCAAACTCCGGTTGGAACGTTTACAATTTTAGGATGAACTTGATCGAAAGCTTGACTCTACAAGGTTTTTCAGTAGCGGTATTGGCTCCTGAGGATGAGTATTTTCCTTTGATTCGGCAAAGTGGAATTTGTGAATTGATTCCTTTGAGTTATTTGAAGTCGACGGGTACCAATCCCGCGCAAGATTTAATGCTGCTGCGAGAATTGCACCATATTCTCAAACGAGAAAAGCCGGATGCCATTTTTACTTTTACCCTTAAGCCAAATATTTTTGGTAGCCTGGCTGCCAAACGTTTGAACATTCCGGTAATTCCAACCGTAACTGGCCTGGGCTATTCATTTTTGCGCAAAAACTGGCTCAATTGGGTCGTCCAACGTATGTACGCCCGAGCTTTTCGGGGCCTGGATAAAGTTTTTTTTCACAACCAATCGGACTACGAACTACTTAAAAAGCTTCGAATTTTACAGCACGGCCAAGGGATTGTTGTAGGAGGATCCGGGGTAGACACCAATTATTTTCAGGTCAGTGCGGTGCCTCATCAAAAACCTTTTGTTTTTCTGTTTCTGGGCCGCTTGTTGTACGACAAGGGGCTCGCAGAATTTGCCCTGGCAGCAGAACAGATTCAACGCAATACCCCCAACGTAAAATTCTGGGTTGCGGGTAGTCACCAGCCAGAACACCCGGCAGCCATTCCTGCAGAAGAATTTCAACATTGGGTGAACCGAGGGATTATTGAGTATGCCGGACAAGTGGAAGATGTCCGTCCCCTGATCAGCAAGGCTCAGGTAGTCGTGTTGCCTTCGTACCGCGAGGGGATGCCTCGAGCTATTTTGGAAGCCATGTCGATGGGCCGTCCGGTAATCGCTACCGATGTACCCGGCTGTAGGGACGCGGTACAGCACGGCTGGAATGGCTGGTTGAGCAAGGCGCGGAGTGTGGAGCACCTTGAACAATGCTTGCGTCATGCCATGCGGCAAAACCAGGAAACACTGCAAGAAATGGGTAGCAATGGGCGCGAACGGGCGCTGGATTTTTTTGATTTGCACCTGGTTCAACAACAGTATCTAAACAGACTACAAGCCATACATAGCTTCTATGCCAAAGCCTCCGCAGTTGGAAAGCGTACGCCAGTACTTTGACGGATTGGCAGCACATTATTCAAGGCGATACTCTAATCAGCGTCCCTATTTGTCGTATTGGTTTCATGAGCGTTGCGATCAGGCATTAGGGAAAAAAAACTATATCAGTAAGCGAATATTAGACGTAGGTGCAGGCAATGGGGCTTTGTATACCCTCCTCCAACAAAATTTTCCCACATTTAATTATTACGCTACGGATCTATCCGCAGCAATGTTGGCAGAGAGCACGATCCCTAATGAACAACGCTGGATAGGGGCTTTGAATACCTGGGACATGGCACCAACGCAATTTGACCATATTTTTATGCTAGGGCTGGTGGCTTATTTGGAACCCGATGATTTTTTTGATCACTTGGCCTGGGCTCAAAAACATTTGGCGCCAGGTGGAAGTTTGTGCATCAGCTTTACCAACCGGGCATCCTGGGATTTTCAATGGAGGCGAGCACTCAAACCTTTACTTCGTCTGGTGCCAGGTCAGGGAGTTGTACAACAAGCATTTTCGATTGAGGCGCATCAATTGGAAGCAATTACCAGCGATCTAAGCCACCTGGGCTGGAGGATTGATCAGGTGGGTTATATTGCTGCCAGCATCCCATTTTTGCAGCATTTTTCGGAAGTTTGGGCCGCAAAAATCGGAAGACGGCTCAATAGAAGGGTTCATTCAAAATGGTGGCGAAGCCGCTTATGTCCAGAGTTTGTGTTACATTTGGTAAGTACCAGCTCATCATTAATGATACTTATTACTCTAGACCTTGTTTAAATTCGAGGAATTCGAGCCATGCCTAAAGCGGGAGTTTTACAAATTGCTTACTATTTCCCACCGATCAAAGCAGTGGGCACCTTGCGCAATGCCCGCTTTGCCCAAACAGCCCAGCGCCATTGGTCAAAGGTATATGTGTTGAGTACCAGCCATACTCAGGTTTTTGACCATGAAACGGGTCAAGCTACCGACGCGACAATTTTGCGTGTGCCCAGTTATGATTTTCGCTGGTTGATCTGGTTTTTGCAGCGCAAAAAAGCGACCCATTTTTCCCCACAATTGAAGCAGCAGCCGGGTATTTCCTGGATTCGCCGTGCTGTAGACAGTTTTCCACTCAACATCATCCTGGGCGACGGTGGCTTTTTTTACCTACTCATTGGCTATCGACGTGCCGTGGCTTTGATCAAAAAAGGCGAAATATCCCACCTGTATTCTTCATTTCGCCCCATGTCCGATCATTTTTTGGCGTACCTACTGGTTCGGCGCTTCCCGTTTTTGATCTGGGCAGCCGATTTCCGGGATGTTCCAGTAGATCCACTGTTAAAAAATGTGTGGTGTCCTGGTTTTCAACAGTGGGTCATCCGCAAACTTGTAGGTCGTGCACAACAGTTGACCACGGTTTCTGAGGGCCTGGCAGAATACCTGCGCACCCATTATGGACGACCTGTACAAGTCATACTCAATGCGCCAATGCGCCAGCAAGGTCTAGAAGTGCAAGCTCAAAATTTTGAACAATTTACCATCGTGTACACAGGATCACTGTATCCGCAACAACAAAGTGCAGGGCCATTGTTTCAGGCGATAAAAAACCTGCTTGAAGATGGCACACTAAAGGAATCGGAGCTTAAGGTAGTGGTTTGTGGCAAAGATGGAGCCCTTTGGCAAAGTTGGGCGACAGCGTTTGGTTTGGCAAATATCCTGGAAGATCGGGGTATACTCAATCATGCTGAGTCACTTTCATTGCAACATGGTGCACATGTGAACCTTTTGCTGAGCTGGAATAGCCTGGGCCTCCAGGGTATCCTCAGTGCCAAGGTATTTGAATATTTACAGGCGAAAAGACCCATTTTGGCCATCGTCAATGGGAGTACGGACCCTGAACTGGAAAACCTGATCAGTATCTATTCCCCAGGAAGTTTGGTCGTTTACCCCAATCAATCACTTCATGCCCTTACTCGTTTTTTACAAAAGGAGTACCAGAACTGGCAAGAGGGGAAAAAATCGCATTTAAGTTTACCTGATGCTCCATGTTGGGAAAATGAAATAAAAAAGGTGTTTTGAAGTCCTTGGTTTGTCGAAAAGGCACTATTTCCCGGGCCAAATCCGCTATTTAGCGACCTCAGCGCTTTTTTTTACCCTCAACCTATGCAAGATTTCAACAAAGCAGTATTTTCGTTCGTTCTTGGTGAGAATACTTAAAGTTTTAGCTTAATGGAATATACATCCGACGTTGAAGCCGTTGACGCAATGGCGCAATCTTATAAGGATCTGAAGAAAGAGATTGGCAAAGTGATTGTAGGACAAGATGACGTGGTGAGAGCCGTAATCATCGCCTTGTTTAGCAATGGACACAGCCTGTTGGTAGGGGTACCAGGATTGGCCAAAACCCTGCTGGTAAGCACGATCGCCGAAGTACTTGACCTCGACTTCAAACGCATCCAATTTACCCCGGACTTAATGCCTTCGGACATTACTGGTTCGGAAATCCTGGACGAGGATCGCCACTTCAAATTCAACCGTGGCCCCCTGTTTTCCAACATCGTTTTGGCTGACGAAATCAACCGTACGCCGCCTAAAACCCAGGCTGCACTTTTGGAAGCCATGCAAGAAAGATCGGTCACGGTGAGTGGTACCCGCCATGAGTTGCCAAAACCATTCTTCGTGTTGGCAACCCAGAACCCCATCGAGCAAGAAGGTACTTACCCCTTGCCCGAAGCCCAGCTGGACCGTTTTATGTTCAACATTACCTTGGATTATCCTTCTTACGAAGAAGAATTGGAAGTGGTGCGCGGCACAACAACTGCCCAAAACATCCAACTGAATCATATCCTGACGGGTGCTCAGATTTTGGGCTTTCAGCAGCTGATTCGCAAGATTCCGATTGCTGACAACGTGTTGCGCTATGCCGTAACCCTGGCGACCAAAACGCGCCCCAAAACGCCGATGGCAACGGATATGGTCAACAACTACATCTCCTGGGGTGCAGGGCCTCGTGCTTCACAATACCTGGTATTGGGCGCCAAGTGCCATGCTGCCATCAGTGGCAAATATTCTCCAGATATTGAAGATGTTCAAACCATCGCCAATTACGTACTGCGTCACCGGATTGTGCGCAACTACAAAGCGGAAGCGGAAGGCATCAGTGAGGAGCATGTAATCAAAAGTTTATTCTAAGTATTATGACGCCATAATTTTCTGTAAATGATTTTGAAACGGCGCGGAGCTTTTCTGCGCCGTTTTGCATTTTAATCCAGCCAAATCCGTACATTTCCGTTTTGAAATTAGTCCGTCATGGCTCGTAGAAGATTTTGGGAACTGCTGCTTTTTTTGGGATTGTGCCATTTCCTTGGCTCAGGTTGTGTCAAAGATAGCCCTGAAAAACCTTTACCACCAGCTTTGGGGAAACTCAATGAGTTGACCATTGTGATGGATACCGTCTGGTGGCAGGGAAAAATTGGCAACGAGGTAAAGGCGCGCTTTTCAGCAGCTTTTCCTTTTGTAGCACCAGCAGAGCCCTGGTTCAAAACGCAATATTACTCCCCGAAACGTTTTTTGACCAATCCAGGTTTCTTGGCTCAGCGCAACTGCTTGATCATCATCCGCAAATACTCTTCCAATGCTCAGGAGCAGGCTTTGGCCAAAATCATCGAAAGCCGACTCAGCCAGGAGCAACTCAAGCAGTGGCGGGACAATCAGGTTTTTGCCATGGATAAAGTTTGGTCGGATCCACAGCGGGTGATGGTGGTAGCCGTCAACGATGAAAAACAAGCCCTCCAACTTTGGGAACAATACTACCCCACCATCTATCAACGAATTCGGGAAAACGAGTCCCATTTGCACGAATCAACCTTATTCAAAAAGAAACCAGACGATGCCATCAACCGCAAACTCTGGGAAAACCATAAAGTAGATTTGGATTTGCCCCGTGGAACCCAGATCGTCAGTAGCACCGACTCCGTTTCCTGGTTGCAATATCCCTATCCCGATGGTGGGGCTTTGTGGATCCTGATTCGCCGTACGACTGTGGCTGAGCTGGCCCGATCTACTCAGGCCCCTGAAGCAACACTCCAGGGCGTTTTGCGGCGAACTCCTGCGCCTGCTGCGATGTACGGGGGAGGAGGCATTCGCCTGGAAGAAAAAAATCCCCCCTTATTCGCTTCCACCATTCGGTATCAAAAAACAATCCCCGCCACGGAATGGCGAGGATTGTGGTTGTTAGGGAGTAAAACAGGGTCCTTCATTTGCCAGTTGCCCAACTTCCCGCCAGACGCTCCGGTTTTATTGGCAGGGTTTGTAGAAGGTACTTTATCCAATAAGGTGGAAAAATTATTGGAGTTGCAATTCTTGTTGCAAAACAGGGTCCTTCATTTGCCAGTTGCCCAACTTCCCGCCAGACGCTCCGGTTTTATTGGCAGGGTTTGTAGAAGGTACTTTATCCAATAAGGTGGAAAAATTATTGGAGTTGCAATTCTTGTTGCAACGGCAACGGACGGAGATGAAACCGTAGGGAGTGATGAGTGATGAATGATGAGCGATGAATTGTCACAACAACTTATCACTCATAATTCATCACTCATAATTCATCACTTTTCGCTTACCTCATCTTCCTTACATCTCCCCCCAAAAACTGCTTCACCCGTTTTTCTTTGGGTTCGTTTTCGTATAAAATTTCGCCACCAACGTTGGCAGCAGCTTCCAATAAATCGGTCACCTGAACTTCGGCGCGGCCACCGGTGCTGGTTTTAACCGTAGCTTTTTCGCCGATCAAATTCGAACAACGGCATACGCCACCAGTGCTGGCATTGATGTCCTGATTTGTGGCAGTGCCTTTCAGGTTCAACTGGCCCCCTTCGGAAGCAGTAGCATCCAGGCTTTTGACGTTGAGACTCAAATCCATTTGCCCACCCGCAGCAACACTGGCTGAAAACAGATCCGCGCTGAGGGTTTCCTTACAATCCACTTTTGCTCCGGCGCTGGCCCTTACCCCCCTCAAACTTTTGTAGGTCACATAGGCTTTGACTATTTCGTTTTTGTACAAAAAGCCATTCAAAACCTGAATGCGCAGCACACCTTTGACCACTTTTACTTCAATTTCTTTTTCAGGAATGCCGTCAATATACAGCACTACCTTGTTGGCATCCCCTGCTTCCAGGTGCATCGTGATGCTCCCAATGGCGCTGACCTGATCAAAATTTTCCACCTGCACTTCCTTTTGAGCATGTACTTGAGTTGTAAAAGCCAAACAGTACAATCCCAGCAGTAGTCCGATTTGCATCAATCGTTTCATATTCTTTTTTTTAGTTGAGTAGTTGAGTGAGTTGAGAAGTTGAGCTCTTAGCTTCTCAACTCCTAAACACCTTATGTAGGATGCTAAGAACGCCCGCTGCCCCTATTTTAGCACCCAGATAAAATATAAACGGGGCTGAAAACCAAAAAAATCGAGCTTTACCCGGCAACAAACCCGAATTTTTGCCATTTTTGCACCCTGAGAGCATGTTTATTTTTTTTTGTTTGAGGCGAAAATGAGGCCAATTTAGGCTGAATGAGACCCGAAAAGCGGAGTTTAGCAGCGCTAAATGAGCATTTTCGGGGCGAAATGCAGCCTAAATTGGGCCATTTGCAGCCAAACAAAAAAATTTAAACATGCTCCAATTTAGTATTACTCAAACAAGCATTTACAATGACCCAGCAAGCGGATCTGTTCAAGAAGTTGGTTGCACACAGCAAAGAGTATGGTTTTATCTTTCAATCGAGCGAAATTTACGATGGTCTTGCTGCCGTGTATGATTACGGTCCCTATGGTGTAGAACTCAAAAATAACATCAAGGATTACTGGTGGGCGGCAATGGTGCAGATGCACGACAACATTGTGGGGCTGGATGCTGCCATCTTTATGCACCCCAAAACCTGGAAAGCTTCCGGGCACGTGGATGCTTTTAACGATCCTTTGGTAGACAACAAAGACAGCAAAAAACGCTTCCGTGCCGATGTGTTGATCGAGGAAGAAATTGATAAAATGTTGGGCAAGGCGGATAAAGAAGTTGAAAAAGCCAAGAAAAAATTTGGCGACTCTTTCGACGAAGCCCTTTACCGCACCACCAACCCACGGGTACTTGAATATACCCAAAAAGCCCAGGCAGTAACCGACCGGCTCACTGCCGCCATGTCGAACGGAGACATGGCCGCTATGAAAACCATCATCGAGGATTTGGACATCACCGACCCCGATACCGGTTCGCGCAACTGGACGGATGTACGGCAGTTCAACCTCATGTTCAATACCCAATTGGGCAATATTGCCGGGGAGGAAGGTAAACTGTACCTGCGCCCCGAAACTGCGCAGGGGATTTTTGTCAACTTTTTGAACGTACAAAAATCGACCCGGCAGAAAGTTCCCTTTGGGATCGCCCAAATTGGCAAGGCTTTCCGGAATGAGATTGTAGCCCGGCAGTTCATTTTCCGCATGCGCGAATTTGAACAAATGGAAATGCAGTTCTTCATTCGCCCTGGTGAGGAAATGAAGTGGTACGACTACTGGAAACAAACCCGGATGAAC
>JAAFHQ010000235.1 GCA_013298445.1 Chitinophagales bacterium
TTCCCATTCCTCCATCGCTACCCCCAGTTCCTTCTTTTTCGCCTCGTACGCCTGCATCAGCTTGTTCGAATCCGGCTTACTGTAAAAATCAGGATCAGACATTTGCGCCTGGAACTTGGTCAGTTCTTCTTCCAGTCGTTCCACTCTTTTTTCGGCGTTGCTCACGGCCCGTTGCAGGCGTTTGCGCTCGTCGAAGCTCAGTTCGCGGGCTGGGGTAGGAGTGGGGTGTGCATTGGCCATTTGGGGCGCAGCGACCACTGCTGGTGGAGTATTTTTAGTGCTCATTTCCACCTGCCGCATGTTGTCCAATTGGCGTTTTTCGAGGAAGGCGTTTACGTCGCCGATGTGGTCGTAGAGGTGACGGTCGCGGAACTCGATGGTGCGGTTGGTCAGGCCCGCGAGGAATTCCCGGTCGTGAGACACCACGATCAAAGAGCCATCATACTCCATTAGTGCCGCTTTGAGTACGTCTTTGGAGATGATGTCCAAGTGGTTGGTAGGTTCGTCGAGTACCAGCAGGTTGAAGGGATTGAGCAGCAGGCAAGCGAGGGCCAAACGTGCACGTTCACCCCCGGAGAGCACCGATACTTTTTTCTCCGCATCTTCCCCGCTGAACATGAAGGCACCCAGGATGTGGCGCACGCGGCTCCGCATTTCCGGTGGTGCAGCGTTTTCCATGGTTTCCAGCAGGGTGTCGGTCGATTTTAGGGTTTCACTCTGGTTTTGGGCGTAGTAGCCGATTTTCACATTGTGGCCCAGGTTCAGGCTGCCTCCGCTGTACTGGATTTCATCCACAATGATTTTGGCCAAAGTGGTTTTGCCCTGGCCGTTTTGACCCACAAAAGAAACCCGGTCGCCCCGGTCCATTTTGAAATCCACTTTATCCAGGATCAGCAGTTCGCCGTAGCGTTTTTCCAGTTGTTTTACTTCCACTACGACCTGCCCTGCACGCGGTGCTGGCGGGAAGCGGATGTTCATGGCCGCAATGTCCTCGTCGTCGATTTCGATGCGGTCAATTTTGTCCAGCTGCTTTTGCATGGACTGCGCCATCTTGGTTTTGGAGGCCTTGGCCATAAAGCGGCTGATGGTGCGCTCCTTGTCGGCAATGACTTTTTGCTGGTTGTCGAAGGCCGCGCGTTGTTTTTCGCGGCGGTCACGGCGCATTTCTACAAACTTGGTATAGGCTGCTTTATAATCAAACACGTTGCCCAGTTCCACCTCCACGGTGCGGTTGGTCACGTTGTCCAAAAATTCTTTATCGTGCGAAATCAGGATCACCGAGCCGGTGTAGTCTTTCAAAAAACTTTCCAGCCAGATGATGGATTCGATGTCGAGGTGGTTGGTAGGTTCGTCGAGCAGCAGGAAGTCGGGGCGGCGCAAAAGCATTTTGGCCAGTTCCACCCGCATTTGCCAGCCTCCGCTGAATTCGTCGGTGAGGCGGTTGAGGTCGCTTTGTTTGAAACCCAGACCCTTAAGGACCCGCTCGGCTTCCCCTTGCACAGACTCTCCACCGAGGTAGTGGAAGCGGTCGTTGACGTGGGCAAATTCCTCTAAAAGCTCCATGTATGCGTCAGTCTCATAATCGGTGCGAGTCTCCATTTCTTTGTGCAACTCGTCGATACGGACTTCGAGGTCCTTGGCTTCGGCAAAGGCAGTCATGGCCTCTTCCAGCACTGTGCGGCCTTTGGGAATATCCATTTCCTGGTGCAAAAAACCCAGGGAGGCACCGTTGGGGCGACTGATTTTACCTTCGTGGGGGCTCATCTCGCCAGCGATTATTTTGAGCAGGGTCGATTTCCCCGCACCATTTCTACCGACCAAACCCACTTTGTCTTTTTCGCCAATGGTGAGGTTGATGCGATTGAGTAAAATCCGGTCGCCGTACTGTACGTAAACGTTGGTGATGTTGAGCATAAAAGATGAATCTTGATTTCGGGGTGCAAAAGTACGTAAAAAAAAGGTTGAGAAGGTTGAGAGAAGTTGAGAAAGTTTAGCAAGGTTTCATCTAAACTTTTTTAACCTGCTTTATCCAAGGTAAACCCAAACGTAGAACCCAGATTCGGCGTCGACCTTACATTGATGGTTTGGGAGTGGGCTTCAATGATGTGTTTGACAATAGAAAGGCCGAGGCCAGACCCACCCTGGGTGCGTGCTCGGCTTTTGTCTACCCGGTAAAAACGATCAAAGACGTGGGCGAGGTGCTCTTTGGGAATGCCAATGCCGTTGTCAGCTACTTCGATCAGCACCCGTTTGTCCATATCGTAAAAAGCGATTTTGATGCGGCCATTGGGAATGCCGTATTTGATGGAATTGTGGATGAGGTTGATGAGTACCTGGCGGATTTTCTCCCGATCGGCTTTGACCCGGTAGTTTTGGCTGGCCCCTTCTTTAAATTCGAGCGAGATATTGCGCTCAGCGGCCTTGATTTCGAGGTCTTCAAAAACCTCTCGGCTCAGTTCTTTGATGTCAAAATTGGTCAATTCGAGCAACATGTTGCCCGTTTCCAATTTGGAGATGGTTTCCAGATCCTGGATGATTGTTTGTAGCCGATCTACGTTTTTGGAAGCTTTTTTCAAAAAAGACAAACTAAAGGCCGCATCTTCCACCCCGTTGTCAATAACCGATTCAAGGTAGCCCTGGATGTTAAAAATGGGTGTTTTGAGCTCATGCGAAATGTCGCCCAAATAGGCCCGACGGTATTCTCCCCAGGAGCGCAGTTGGTCAATTTCCTTCTGTTGATTGGCTGCCCAATCGGCTACTTGTTGGCTTACTTCTTCAAATATTTTCGCGTCGGCGTTGATGGATTTGCTCTTTTCAGCCGGGTTGATCTTTTCCTGGTGGATGGTTTTGTAGATGAGTTTGATTTTGCGGTAAATGTAGTTTTGCAAAAAATACAAAACCACCCGGTAGGTCAGTACAAAAAACAAGAGCACCCAGATCAAATATTCCAGCCAGGGATAGGCCTCCCAACGCAGAAAACGAACCATCAAAAAAATGACAATGCCCACCGCAGTGATGAGCGCCGCTGAAGCAATGGCGATTTGCCGGGGCGTTGGGTTTTTAAGCATTAAAATTCAAATTTATACCCGATCCCTTTGATGGTTTTGATGTAATCTTCACCAATTTTTTCCCGCAACTTGCGGATGTGTACATCGATGGTGCGGTTACCTACAATAACATCGGTACCCCAAACCTTGTTGAATATTTCTTCCCGGGAAAACACTTTGCCGGGCTTGGAAACCAGTAAAAACAACAACTCAAACTCTTTTTTGGCCAACTCGATCAATTCATCACCCCGCTGCACACTGACCCGATCGCGGTCGATGGCCAGGTCGCCTACTTTGACAACATCCAAACCTTCCTCCTGCGGGAGGCGATCAGAGCGGCGCAACAAAGCTTTGATGCGGCTGATGAACACGCGTGGGCGAATGGGCTTGGTGATGTAATCGTCGCCACCAACGTCCAAGGCAGCAATTTGAGAATAGTCTTCTTCCCGAGCTGTTAAAAAAGCGATAGCTGTACGATCAAAATCAGGTTTGCTCCGCAGGATTCTACAAACTTCAACCCCGTCCATTTTAGGCATCATGATGTCCAAAATGATCAGGTTGGGCAGTTCGCGTTCGGCCACAGCAATGGCTTCTTCACCGTCAGAGGCAGTCACGACCTGATAGCCTTCCTTTTCGAGGTTGTACTGGAGAATCTCCAGGATGTCTGGCTCATCATCAACGATGAGAATTTTTATATTGTCCATGCACAAAGATTGGTTCGGCAATCTTAAAATCCGTGCAAAGCTATAATTAATCCAAGATGACCTAGATGCTATGCAGTTTAAATAATTGTTAACCATTTAGATTGTCGACAATGAACTGGTAAATTTTGTCCAATCTTTCCGGATCCTGACGCAGAATATCCATGGTTTTGGTCAACTCTTCCTCCGATGTTTCGTGCAATTGGTAAATTTCCTGGTAGTACACTTTTTTGAGGCTGTCTTTTTGAATGCCATACACATCTTGTAAGGCCGCCTCAGCATAATGCACATCGGTGAGGATCTGGATTAATTTTTTGTCAGGAATAGGGAGCTTTTTTTGCCCCACATTACAGGCAAAGAGGGGGAGAAACAGGCATAAAAGGACTACATGTAAACCCTTCATTTAAAGCAAAGATTGTTTAGGGTAATAAAATGCGGTCAGTCGACCACTGTTTTCGCCAAACTCTTTCCAGGAGTTGATCCTGGCATCTACTTGACAGACCCCGCAAGTAGGGATATTGTCGATGTAATCCTCTGTAAAAAGGTTGGCGATGAAAGTAAAAGTGGGGTTGTGCCCAAAAATCGCGACTACGTGGTATTCATCCGATAGCTCATTGATAACGCTGATCACGTCTTCCGACATGGCTTCGTACAAACGTGGCTCCAACACAATTTTCTCGGGGGGTAAACCCAAGGCTGCTGCAAAAAAAGTGGCGGTCGTAAAGGCCCTTTTGGCCGGGCTGCTCACGATGAGGTCGATGTTTGAATTGAGTTGTTTGAGTTTTAAACCCATTTGAGGTGCGTCACGCAGGCCACGTTCGTTGAGTGGGCGATCCATGTCACTCACTGAAGGATTTCCCCAACTGGATTTGGCGTGGCGAACAAAAAAAACGGTTTTCATAGAGCAGTAGCATTAAGCAATTTAACAAAAAGGCTGCAGTTAAATTAACATTGTAGCGTAGAATTAACATTGCACCAGGTCATATTTCAAAATCGAGCCCCCGGCGAACCAGGTCCATGTATTTCATTTTTTGCAATTCTTCATAGCGCGCCTTATCAAAGCTGTACAATTTAGCCGGCCGATGTGAAACACCCTCTTGAATGCCTACTTCCTTCAGCACATCCATTTTTTGGATTCGAGTGCGGAAATTACGTTTGTTCAAAGCATCATCCTTTGGCAAGCCCAAAATGGTTTCGTACAGGTTTTGTAATTGGGTCAAAGTGAATTTTTCAGGCAGCAACTCAAAACCGATGGGTTGGTACCGAACCTTTGCCCGCAAACGATTCAAGGCTGTATCCAGAATCATTTCGTGGTCAAAAGCCAGTTGAGGGAGTTTGGTGATGGGAAACCACTCTGCAGATTGTGCGTCGGTAGAGGGGCTTACCGGGTGCTCGGTCAAATTGACCAGGGCATAATAGGCTACACTAATTACGCGGCCCCGAGGGTCCCGACCTGGCGCACCAAAAGTAAACAATTGCTCAATAAATACGTCCCGAACTCCCGTTTCTTCCTCCAATTCGCGCAAGGCTGCAAACTCCAGGTCTTCTCCTAAATCGACAAAGCCGCCAGGCAGGGCCCAATGTCCCTGGAAAGGATCATGCCCTCGTTGAATGAGGAGTACCTTGAGCACTTGAGATTCATCGAGGCCAAAAATGATACAGTCTACCGTAACGGATGGCCGAGGATATTCATAGCAATATTTCATCGTGCAAATTCCAGGTTCATAAGTACCAGCTCAAAATTAATTGTGAGCTGGTACTTAAGTATAATAAAAATGCAATTTAGCTCTTTTGTGCGAAACGCTGCTTCAAATCGAACAAATAACGGTCCAATCCATGGACAAAGTGTTCTTTGGTTCCATGAAATAGGGCTTGTTGTTGCAATGATCGTTCCCGTACCTGGTGGATGTCGGGTACAGTATAGACCAGTTTTCCTGATCTAAATATGGGAACAAGCAAGTCTTCGGAAAGGGTGGGGCAGGGCAGGGGCTCTACTTTGCCCGTTTGCAGTTCAATGACTTCGGTCGTAGGTTCGGCCTGGGTAGCATCGTACAGGACATCGGCCAGTGGTTTACCCGATTGGTCAAAATAACGCCGCACCTGGTGGATGCCTGGGTTGGACATCTTGTACAAATCTTCAGATTTTTTGATGCGGTATTCCCATTCTCCATTTTTTCCCTGGATTGCAGCCAGTTTGTACACGCCACCCAATGCAGCCTGGGTTCCTCCCGTGATGAGCTCAGTCCCTACCCCCCAAATGTTGATGGCTGCGCCCTTATCTTTAAGGCTACTGATTGAATTTTCATCCAAACAATCACTGGCTACGATGGTTGTTTCGGAAAAACCAGCATCGTCCAACATTTTACGGGCTTTTTTACTCAGTTCACAAAGGTCGCCGCTATCCAGGCGAATTCCGAGTAGGGTATGGCCCATGCTTCGCAATTCTTTACCAACCTCAATGGCGTTTTTGATCCCCTCGATGGTATCGTAAGTATCGACAAGGAAAATACAATTGTTGGGCATGGCATTGGCAAAACTGCGGTAAGCCGCCTGCTCGTCGCCAAAACTCATTACCCAACTGTGCGCATGGGTACCACGGATAGGAATGCGGTAGTATTTGCCTGCCAACAAATTACTGGTGGCATGGCATCCACCAATATAGGCTGCTCTGGAGGCGGTAAGCGCTCCGTCCAGTCCTTGTGCACGGCGAAGTCCAAATTCCAGAATTTGATCTCCTTGGGCGGCCTGCACAACCCGGGCGGCTTTAGTGGCGATCAAAGTGGAAAAATTGATCAAATTGAGCAAGGCTGACTCAACGATTTGCGCTTGCAATAGGGGCCCTTCTATCCGTACCAGGGGCTGATTGGGAAAAACTGCAGTGCCTTCTGGAATGGCATCAACGTGGCATTTGAATTCCAGCCGTTGGAGATAGTTTAAAAAACTGATCTCGAACAGGGGCTGCCCATCAGCACCTCTTAAAGAGCCCAGGTAATGAATGTCCTCTACCGTAAAACGGAACTGTTGTAGGTAATCGATGGCCAGGCCTAAACCAGTAGCAATGGCATAATGGTTGGAAAAAGGGTTGCGGCGATAGTACAACTGGAATACTGCAGGTTGATCCTGGACTCCATTTTTCCAAAACCCATAAGCCATTGTCAGGTGATAAAGATCTGCAACGAGGGCAAAACGCTCGCGATAAACCGCAGATAAATGGGATGTATTTGTCACTTAGTTTGATTTTGAAACTAAGGTATGACGCTTTGTTGAATTTTGCAAAAAAATCTGACTTTGTTAACAAAAAAAAATGAGGCACACAACTTTTAGGCTGAAAATACGCTCATTTGAGGGAAATTAAAGTGCAATGAATTTATTGAAAAAATTGAGCCTTCTGGGCATGTTTTGGTTGATCTCGGTAAGTATTGGTTACGCACAAGTATTGCGAGATACCTTTATTCAAACTTCAGCAGAAGATTGGAGGACCAATCCTTGGAAGGAGTACCAATCCCTGGAAGGGAAATTTCGGGTATTGGTCCCAGGCGAATTTGACAAAGCTGTTGATTCGGTGCAAACCCCACTAGGAAAATTAGCTTATTACATCCTCGTGTACAACAACACCCAAAAAAATGCGGAAAACCTGTTTTACATGATCACGTTTTGCGATTACCCTCCGGGGACCATTCATTCAGACTCTACAGAATTGCTACAGGATTTTTTTGCGGCAAGTGTTGATCAGGCCACAAGCAGCGTCAAAGGAGAACTGGCCTATCAAGCAGACATCGTACAGCAAGGTTTTCCTGGTAAAATATGGCGGATCAATTATTTGCGCGACCAGGCTGTCATCAAAACCAAGGCATTTATGGTGCGCAATCGTTTTTACAGCATTCAAACCGTTACCCTCAAGGACATGGCCATAAACGCAGCCAGCGACCGTTTTTTTGATTCTTTTCTGATTCTATGAAAAAAACTCTAATTATTGTTTTTATAAATCATAATTTTTTTAATTTTACGTCCAGAACAAGCAAGTTTCCTATTTCTCTTCCAGCAATTCACATCCACCTTATTTCCCACATCTCTATCTTTTCCCAAACAAAGAAGGTAATATTATTGGCCTCCATTCTAACACTGTGCTAGCATAGGAGATTTTTGACTGTAACTCTATCTAGCCGAATACTGTAATCTGTCTTTTGCATTGACAGGAAGGCCGAGGCCTTATCTCGGAATCGGCTTACCTGTCTTTTGACCTCGCCTTTTAATGATTTCGCAATTATTCCTCTTCTCCTTGCCATTTTTTCATTGTTTTGTAATTTGACCAAAATATATTTGTCAAATTGTAAAATCCACTTATCTTGCCATAGCTTTAGTTTAAATGAATTCCGGCCATTCTATCATACTTTCACTTTTCTGCAAGAAGGATCGCGTCAAAGATTTTATCACCTTTAACTATAATCGGATTTTTATGAAAAGACGCTTAATTGGAGCTATGGCTCTATTGTTATGGTTTACTACATGTTGTACGGTTTCTAGTTTTGCTCAACCTTGGGCAGACTTGATGACAAAAGGAGACAAAGC
>JAAFHQ010000236.1 GCA_013298445.1 Chitinophagales bacterium
AATGGTGCGGGTAAATCAACCACCGTACGTATCCTCGCTGGCCTGGATGACCGCTTTGAAGGAAGTGTAAAAATCAAAGGAATTGATGTAAAAGAAAATCCCCTGGCTGTAAAACGAATCATTGGCTATATTCCCGAGTTGGCCGATTTGTACGATGTACTTACCCCGCTGGAATTCTTACTCTTGGTGGGTCGCTTGCACGATATGGAAGATGCTCAGATCGAAGAACGTGCTAGCCGCATGCTCGATTTCCTGGGGCTCAAAGACCAATTGCACGAGCGGATGGACACCTTTTCCAAAGGCATGCGCCAAAAAGTGCTGCTAGTTTCGGGTTTGTTGCACAATCCAGAGATCCTTTTTATGGATGAGCCACTCAGCGGCTTGGATGCCAACGCGGTAATTCTGGTCAAAGAAATCATTCTGCGCCTGGTGGAGCAAGGCAAAACGGTCATCTACTGCTCGCACAACATGGATACGGTTGAAAAAATCTCCGACCGCATCATCCTGATTGCTGAAGGTAAAGTAGTGGCCGATGGCAATTTCCAGGACCTCAAACGCAACGAAGGTGATACCCTGGAAAAACTCTTTTCTCAATTGACGGGGCAAACCAATTTCGACCAATTGGCTGAAGGTTTTACTCAAACTTTTAATCCCTAAGCCCCCATGAATAAAATCCTATTACGCCTTCTCCGCCTCTTCGATGGCTTTTGGAGAAGCATCGACGTCAACCCCGATCACCTGCACACCATTTTGGAAGTCAAATTAAAAATGGATGGGCGGCGCAAAACGGCCTTTAATTATCAACGTTCTGCACAAAAGAAAGAAGTAAAAGGACAGGATGTCCTGGTCATGGTGATGATGGCATTTATGGGCTTGGGTGGCACGTTTATACTTGTCTTCTTCGAGCATAGTTCCAGCGGTTTGTTCCTATATTTAAGCCTTTGGATGGCCATCCTCGCACTTACTTTAATCAGTGACTTTACAGACGTGCTCATTGACGTGCGCGACAATTACATCTTATTGCCTCGCCCGGTGGCAGGGAAAACCCTGGCAGTGTCCCGCATCCTACACGTCTTTTTTTACCTGACCAAACTGGTGATTCCCTTTAGTGTTTCGGGACTGATTGGCGTGGGGATTAAATTTGGCCCTTTGGCGGTAATTTTATTGGCCTTTCTGATTTTGATGAGTGTGTTGATGACCATCTTTTTTGTCAACTTGCTTTATCTGGTCATGCTCAATTTATTGTCGCCACGCAAGTTCAAAGAAATCATCAACTACTTCCAAATCGTTTTTTACGCGGTGGTTTTCCTCGGGTATCAGATTTTGCCCCGTTTGATAGATTTCCAGGTGATGGGGGGCAATAATCTTTTTACCAAAATATACCTCTGGCCCTTGCCTTCGATGTGGTTGGCCAGCATTTGGGATGTCTTGTTTTACCGGCCCGCGCAGCCCATGATTTACGTACTGGCCCTGATTGGTTTGGCAACCCCCTTTCTGGCGATTTATTTGGTAGGAACCGTATTGAGTCGCAATTTTAGCCAAAAGATGTTTTCGATTGGCGAAGGAGGCAGTGGCAGCGAAAGCTCCCCCCAACGCCAAGCCGAGCAACATCAACAAGCTCGATCCAGTTGGGCTTCCCGCTCCGCGCAATGGATTTGTGGCAACCAACACGAACGCGCTATTTATGAGCTTACCTGGAAACTGACGAGCCGCAGCCGTGATTTTAAACTCAAGTTTTACCCCAACCTCATCATGTTGCCGGTTTATTTTTTGCTCATTTTTGTTTTCCCAGCTACTCGTGGCTCAAACGATGCAGTGCAAGAGATACAACAGGGTAGCATGTACCTTTTTGGGTTTTATTTTTCGATGATTATTTTGATTTCCGGATTGAGTATGTTGCAGTTTTCTGAAAAATATAAATCCAGCTGGTTTTATCGAACCGTGCCCATGGCGCAGCCAGGTTTGGTACTTACAGGCTCCTTTAAGGCGATTATTGTCAAGTTTTATTTACCCGTTTACGGCTTGATAACCATCGGCTCAGGTCTTTTTTTTGGCTGGCATATTTTAGACGACGCGCTACTGGCCTTTTTCAGCATCCTGGCTCTGGTTACAGGTGTAGCGATCCTTACTCATTCTGTACTGCCTTTCACCAAATCCTGGGACGAGGCCAGCCGGGGAGGAAACATTGGTTTCACCCTCCTGACCATGATGCTGGCTGGGCTGTTTGGCTTTTTCCATTATGCCGTTTCAAGTTTCCATTGGTTGGTATGGGGACTAATCCCGGTTTGTGCTTTCTTGGCGATGCTCGCGATGCGGCAGTATAGTAAGACAGCGTGGCGCTACATTATTTGGGAATAAAACCACCCAGTTCTGACCGAGCAAGCTTCTGTTCAGAAATTCTAACAAAAAAGGGGCCAGGCACCATTCAGCCAAGCCCCATCCCATCGCTAAAACACGTTTCATTTGGTTTTTTGGGGAGATAGAAAATCAAAAATCTCGGGTAACAAACTTCATATGTGCTTGTCTAACGTAGCTTTTGAATGGAAAATGATGTGGAAATTTTAATTTTGGAAAAACTCAGGGGAAACCCTAAGCAAGGGGCAAGGGTATACCCTAAGCTTTGTAGAACAGTTCTTTAAATGAGTTTTCACAACTTCCCCGCCAGCACACAACTCAACTTCTGCAACACCTTCCCGCCATCCGGCTCAAACAACTCAACCCAGATCACGTACACCCCCACCCGCGCTTTGAGCAGCTCATCGGTAGTGCCATCCCATTTGAGAATACCCTCAGCAGCCAGGGATTCATTGCGCGATAGGCGTTTGACTTGTCGACCATTGATGTCAAAAACAATGATGTTGGCAAGATAACCTGGCGTATTGGTTTGATAAGGGAGCAAAAGTACATCCTGAAAACCATCCCCATCCGGTGAAAACTTGGTTTCTTCCAGGCGAAAAACTGTTTCGGCGGCATTGGCTGGGTCAGGCCGAAAAACCTGGGAATTGGTGTACCCCGGCGTAGCTCCACCTGCGGAAATAGCGGCGGAGTGCCAGTTGCCCGCAGCATTGGTGGGCAAATCAAAATTTAATCTTTCCAGCGAGATGCCCTGTTCGTCTTCCAGCAAGGGGCTGTGTAGTTTATTGCTATAGTTGAAAGAATCCAGGGTAATGTTGTTAAAGCGCAAGGTGATATTCCCTGCATCATCATCCAAAGTAGGTAAGGCATTGCTGAAAATGGCGGAAGAATCTTTGATAACATACCGCCTTTGAATGTCGTTTTTTGCTACCGCCACCGCCACGTAGCGACCCGGTGCCAGAAGGTAATCTGCGGTGATGGGACTTCGAATACCCCCCAAAGGTTTTTGCCGATTGATCAAGATCATTCCTCTGAGGCTGATCAGTTTTTGGGATTTATTGTACAGTTCCACAAAATCAGAACCGCCCACCTTTGGGTTAAAAAGAATTTCATTCACAATCAAGTCACCCACTGCCGGTGCTTGTGGCACCCCCGTCAAAAGCTGCTGTGAGCTACTTTGTGCATTACCCAAACAATCACGGATTCCCGGTGCCAGGGTCAAAGTATAGGCCTTGGCATTTTGTAGCGGGGTATTCAAAATCAGGCGCAGGGTCGTTTTATTGCTTTGCAAAATGGCATCCAGTGGAATGATGCCATCAGTAAGAGCATAATATTTCAGGTCTTCGGCAGTCTCGGGGTCTAGTGGCTCATCAAAAGTCAACAACAGCTCCTGAGCACTTGTGGAAACTGCCGTAATCAGACGAGGGCCACTACGATCGTTGATTTGATTGTTGATGGAGTTGATTCTTCCTGGCGTGCCCCCCGTAGGATCCACACTGGCTCGCCAGTTGCCAGGACAGTCGCTGGTGGAGCTGGCGCTGATGAGCTCCAGGGCCCAGCCACCTTGGGCTTTGTCCTCATCCCGGTACCAATCGTCGGCATAGTTGACCAAGTTCACGACGAGCCCATTGGTGGTTCGTACACTCACATCATCGCCAGCATTGGTCAGCGCGGGGAAACCACTTACTCCTTGCACCGGGCCAAAAGGCTGAAATCCAGCTGCATTTTCAGGAGCACAAAGGATCAAAAAAGTATTGGGTAAAAATAATCCTGTACCGACACGTACCGGAGTGCCTCCGTTGGAGATTTGCAATTCATCCAGGGCAATTACCTTGGTGCTTTTATTCCACAATTCGAGGTATTCCACAGCGGGCAATTTCCCCAAGGCAGGCGTGGGGTCAGCCATAATTTCACTGATCAGAATATCCCCTTCAGCAGTTTTGCCAATTTCCAAATAGGTGAATTTGGCAGATTGGGCTCCGGCTACATTGCCAGCAACATCACGAATGCCTGTAACCGTACACGTATATGCTGTCAGGTTTTGCATTTTCCCGCTAAGGCTCAAAATGATATTGTTCGGATTACCCGCATCGCGCTGGGCGCTGCTGATGCTTCCCGCAGCGGGGTTGAGGTCGTAGTGGTTGAGCTCAGTGGCAGTACTGGCATCCACTGCTTCGTTGAAACGCAAAGTGATGCGTTGCTCATTTTGGGTTTCAACACCTAATAATATTGGCGGCGTACGATCACTGAACAAGGGATCAATTAAAATATCATCCAATGAAAAAGACTTGTTACGGGTAGCCGTATAGCGACAAATCCAACCAAAATGAGTGCCCGTGGGATAAGATTTATCCTGGACGTTACCCTCTGATTCAAAATTTCGTCCACCGCTATAATCTGCCTCCAGCGTCCACAGGCCAGCGGTGCTTCTTTTGACCCTCACCCGCACATTGACGGTGGCCGTACCTGCTCCGCCGGGCCGTCCATTCAACAGTACCGTTATATTGTTGCCATCTTGTCGACACAGTTGCAGGGCGTCCAAATCCCCGTTGATCCCGCCGACCTGAACAAAATAGCCATTGAGTGCCTGGCTCAAATTGCTTTGACTGGCAGACAAATAAATCCTTGGGTAATTGGTGGTGGAAGGCGAAAAGGTCAAACTGCTTAGAAACTCCCAGGTAGTAGCCGCATCTGATGTTGTAGCTGCTGGCAGGAATAAATAGGTTATATTGGAAGCAGCTGGATTGTTGTCATTCAACTGCAACGCGCCATTTACCACTGCAAACTTGCTGGAATCTCCACTCCAACCCTGAAAATTGCCGTTGGAGAAGTCTATACTCAGCTGTGCGTGCAAAAAACTGGCAAAACAGCACAGAATAGGAAAAAATATTGTGGCTTTCATGTGTTCAAAGGTAGCAATAAAGATACAATGCACTTATATTTGCCCCACTATTTAGCCGCCCTAGCCTGCACAATTTTTTTCCTCAATTTTTAAACATTTGTGAACATGAGAGTAGCAGTAGTCGGTGTAACCGGTATGGTTGGTGGTGTGATGATCAAAGTATTGGAAGAACATAAGTTTCCAATCACGGAGTTCATCCCAGTTGCTTCAGAACGTTCGGTAGGCAATGAAGTCGTCTACAACGGCAGCAAATACACCGTTATTGGTATGGAGGAAGCGGTGGCCATTCGTCCCGACATCGCCATTTTTTCAGCCGGAGGAGGCACTTCTCTGGAGTGGGCGCCCAAATTTGCGGCCGTTGGTACCACAGTTATCGACAATTCTTCGGCCTGGCGGATGGATCCTTCCAAAAAATTGATTGTCCCTGAGATCAACGCCGATACCTTGACTCCGGAAGATAAAATCATTGCCAACCCCAATTGTTCGACCATTCAAATGGTCTTGACCTTGGCCCCGCTGCACAAAAAATACGGCATTAAGCGGATTGTGGTTTCTACCTATCAGTCCATTACGGGTACGGGTATGAAAGCCGTGAAGCAATACCAAATGGAGCGCAAGGGTTTCCAGGCTGATGAAATGGCTTACGCTTACCAGATTTTTGAAAACTGCATTCCCCACTGCGATTCATTCCTGGACAACGATTACACCAAGGAAGAAATGAAACTGGTGAATGAAACCCGGAAAATTTTGGGCGACGAAAGTATTGCCATTACTTCCACTACAGTGCGAGTACCCGTATTGGGAGGCCATAGCGAATCGGTCAATCTTGAATTCAATCAGCCTTTTGAAGTAGCCGACATCAGAAAGATCCTCAGCGAAACACCGGGTGTAGTTGTGCAGGACAATCCAGCCAAAAATGAATACCCGATGCCCATGTTGGCCAAAGACCGCGATGAGGTATTTGTAGGCCGCATCCGCCGCGATGAGTCGATTGCGAATGGCTTGAATCTGTGGATTGTAGCAGACAACCTGCGCAAAGGTGCCGCTACCAACGCCGTACAAATAGCAGAATACCTGGCTGCCCACAATTTGGTTGGGCAATCGGTAGTTACAGCGTAATATACCTGTAGAGACGCGCCGCTTTGCGTCTTTCCGCCAACAAATCGAATGCAGAGATGCACAACGGTGCGTCTCTACATTTTCGATTAATCGCGTCTCTACTAGTTAATACTAAAAAAAATGCTATTTTTGATTTAATAAACGGAATCCATCATCCGTTTTTTACGAACAATGTATATCATGAAAATTTCGACCTATTTCGGAATCGATTGATAATCAGCAAATTTGTCACCAGTTTATGAAGACCAAGCTCGTACTTTGGGGTACTAACGCACAGAATGAACGATTGTTAATTGCCCTTGAATTGATGCCGGAAGAAAATAAAGTGAAAGCTTTTACCTTTCCGGAGCAAATTGCCACCGAAGAGTTCAGCCAACTGATGCTCAAGGAATGGAGAGATGGCAATGCAGTAGAATTTCCGGACGGCTTTTCTGTAGAGGAAAGAGAACTCACGCTCAGTGGCAGCATTTTACCCGATGGGGTTAAGGCTGAACGTGAAGACATCGTCCAACGCGCTCAAACCGAGTGGCACTTCATCGTGCTGTCTTCTCGCCTATACCATACTTACCATTCCGAATTGGGCGAATTCAAGGATCGCATCGAAAAAGCGCTGCGCTTTGAATCCAGTTTATGGGATGAGCTAAAAGGCTTCTGGGACAAAGTACAGGTTCAGGTTCGTGATCGCAATCTCTTCCGCGAACACGCCGACGCCCTGCGCGACCGCACCAACGAGCTGTTCACTTCGCTCAAAGAATTACGCGGCAAACTGGACGAAGAATTTGAACGCCTTTCTAAAGATAATTTCGAACGTTTCAACCAAATGTTGGCTGACGTTGAAAAAAAGGTTACCGATGGTTTGCGCTTACAGCCCCTTTTTGACGACCTCAAAGAGATGCAACGCAAATTTCGCGAAGCCAAATTGACCAAGGATCACCGCACCAAAATTTGGGATCGTTTGGACAATGCCTTCAAAGTCATCAAAGAAAAACGCTTCGGTACCAGCAGCGCACCCGCTGGGGCAACTGGAGCCCCCGGAACAGGTGATGATCGCTCCCCTGGTGAGCGCCTGAGCCGTCGTTACGAAGGTTTGATGTCGGCCATTGATAAAATGGAGAAATCCATCAAACGCGACGAAGACGATCTGGATTTCCAAAAGCGTAAAGTTGCTTCAACTGATGGTCAATTGGAAGCGCAAATTCGCCAGGCCAAAATCCTGATGATCGAAGAGCGTATCCGCTCCAAACGGGAGAAATTGGGTGAAATGACCCAAACCCGTGAAGAACTCGATCGCCGGGTAGAGTCACAAAAAGAACGCGACGCCAAAAAAGCGGAGCAAGATAAAATCCACGAAGCCAAAAGGGCTGCCGAGGAAAAAATCAAATCTGAAATCAAAGCAGCAGCCGATGCCCGCAAAGAGGACGATGATAAATTGTCCAAAGCTGCCGAGCAACTCAAGGTAGAAAAAGGCGCTCCAACTGCTCCTAAAACTGAAGATGCTCCCGCCGCTGATACCGGGGAGTCATTGCTCGATGCTGTCATCGCTACAGTAGGTGACTCAGTTACGGACGTGGTCGATACCATTAAAGCAGTAGGCGAAGTAGTAGGGGATAAAATTGGGGATTTGGTTGAAGACATCAAAGAAGCTTGGGAACAATCCGCTGAAGCTGCTGACGAAACCAAAACTGAAATCGCCGAGGAAGTTGAAGAAACCAAAACCGAGGCCGTCGCAGCAGTTGAAGAAACGGTTGCAGCGGTTGAAGAAACAGTTTCTCCGGAAGAAAGCTCCACTCCTGAAGACGATGCAACTGCGGATACGGAAGAGTCTGATAAAAAAGATCCAAACGAATAACGATTTTTTTTACCTTGTACTGACAAAAAAAGCGACCGCGTTGCCTGGAAATGGCAACGCGGTCGCTTT
>JAAFHQ010000237.1 GCA_013298445.1 Chitinophagales bacterium
GTGGAAAAAGCGAGCAAAGCCTTTACACTAAGCGATGCCCTGGACTACCGCACTGGCCAAACAGGCTCCAAAAACCTGCCTGCAGGCACCTTCATCGTGAGCACCAATCAGGCCCGACACCTGTTCATCAGCAGTGTTTTGGAGCGCCGCCTGGCCATCGAAGATTCGGTGATGTACGACATGGCCACCTGGTCGGCCATCCTTGCCTACAACATCGAGGGGTATTCCAGCAACAGCAAACACAGCGTAGCTACCGATGTGGTCACCCAAGCGCTAGCTGCCAGTTCAGGCGTGATCAACCCCAATGCCCAATACGCCTATGTCATCGAATGGAAGCAGCGCAATGCCCCGCAGGCACTGGCGCAATTGTGGGCCAAAGGCTACAAAGTCCGGGCTTGCCACGAGCCCTTCAGCGATGGCAAAACGACCTGGGGTTACGGTTCCCTGATTGTACTGATTGAACGCAATGAAGACAAACTGGCGCAGATCCACCAGGACATGGTGGAGATTGCCCAAAAGGCCGGAGTCATCATCCACGGTTTGGGTTCCGGGCGGGTTAAAGATGGGATGGACCTGGCTTCGGGTCGCAACCGACCGCTGAAGGTACCCCGCGTAGCCTTGTTGGTTGATCCACCTTTTTCCTCCCTGACTGCTGGGCAAATCACCTTTTTGTTTGACTACGAGACGGGATTACCTATCCAGCGGGTGCGCGGTTCAGTGTTGCAACAAACGGCCTTACCAAAGTTTGGCGAACGTTACGGGGCTGCCGATTTGAACCAGTTTGATGTCTTGATCCTGCCGGATGGTGGAGCTGGCTTGGGCGAACTCTTCAAACCTGAGCAACAGGCCCAATTGCGCGATTGGATCAGCCGGGGCGGTACACTCATCGCCACCGAAAGTGCCGTGGGCTTTTTCACTGCTCAACGCTCTCGCTTCACTACAGTTAAACTGATCGAACCTGCCCGCGATTCAAGTATGGCAGCTCGCACCGTTGCTTATGAAGATCGGGAGGATTATTATGGCAAAAAACGTACTCCGGGCACGGCCTTGAACGGCTTGATCGACAACAGTCATCCACTGGCTTTTGGCCTGGGTAAGGAGTTGTACAGCATCAAACAGGACAATGCAGCCTTGGCTCCCAGCCCGGAATTGCAGAGTGTGGGCCGTTATGCCAGCGCAGACAAGGCTTTTGTGGCGGGCTACATTTCCGAAGACAATAAAAAATCCCTGGCGGGCAATACCTTCGCGGGGGTACTTCCACTCGGGCAAGGCAAAATTGTGTTTTTGCAGGACAACACGCAGTTCCGCATGTTTTGGCGCGGACCGAGCCGGATGATGCAGAACGCGGTGATGATGGTGCCAAGTTTTAATTAAAGGATATCATTTGCTTGAGAATGGGGGATTGATAATTTTGCGGAATAAAAAATTCGCGATATGCCACTCATCCCCCATTCTTCCTACCCCGGACCCCCACGTTACCAACTCAATGGCCATTTCCAGACTATTTTGCCCGCCCTCACCCGCAAAATACAGGCCCTCCACTACCAGCGCGAACGCCTGGAATTACCCGATGGCGACTTTGTAGACCTGGATTGGTTGGACGCCAATAGCCAGGAGTTGGTCATTTTATCCCACGGCCTGGAGGGCAGCACGGATCGGGTGTACATGAAAGCGGCGGCACATTTTTTCCATCAAAAAGGAATGGATGTATTGGGCTGGAATTGCCGTTCCTGCAGCGGGGAGATGAACCGCAATTTGCGCTTGTACAACCACGGGGAAATTGAAGATTTTGGGCAGGTCATCAAGCATGCCTTGCAGTACAAATCCTACCAAAAAATCCACCTGATTGGCTACAGCATGGGGGGCAGCATTTTGCTCAAATACCTGGGTGTACATGGCAAAAACATCCCTGAATCCATCAAAACGGGCATTGCTTTTTCTTCACCTTGCGACTTGCAAGGCAGCATTCAAACTTTGGAAAAACGCAGCAACTGGTTTTACCGCCGTAAGTTTTTTAGCAGTTTAAGCAAAAAAATCATGGCCAAAGCGGAGCAATTTCCAGGGCAAATCGACTTGAGCAAGTTTGATCAAATCAAAACCTGGCGGGATTTTGACGAGTTTTATTCTGCGCCAATTAACGGGTATCTTGATGCGGAAGATTTTTATTTTCAGGCTTCAGCGCAGAACTTTGTGGAGGGAATTACGGTGCCTGCGCTCTTGTGCAACGCCATGAATGATCCTATTTTGACGCCCTCCTGTTCACCTAGACACCTGGCTAAACACCATCCTTATTTTTATGTGGAAACGCCGCGGAAGGGGGGGCATGTGGGGTTTGCGATTCGGAATTACCCGGGGCCGGATTATTGGTTGGAGCACCGGGCGCTGGAATTTATTGAGGCACACAACTAAGGTGTTCTTAGGTGCCTAAGGTGGTTCAAAATGAGTCTAATTTGATTCTGAAAATTTTAGAATTATTTAATTTGAACCACCTTAGACACCTAAGGGCACCTCAGAAGCGAGGTGCATAAGCGGTTTCAATGGTTCAACAATTGGGGCTGCTTATTTTTTATCGACGAAACGGAATTTACTGCCCAATTCAAACGAATTGTACAACAAATCTCCAAACCCGGTTTGAACAGTGCTAAACAACTGCCAGCGAGGATTGACATCTACCTGCCCAGATAAACTCAAAGCCATAGGCCGATCCCCATTGTTGAGGTATCCTGAATAACCCCGGAAAGCGGGTGACAAAGCCCAGTTTTTCCCTTCCAAACTCAGTCCCAATCCAAACAAGGCCGCATCGTTTTGATTCTGCCGATTCTGATTGATTTGCCACACAAAAATCCCACCCATTCCTTGTACACTCAAATCCAAGTTGCCATCGATCAGTTTTTTGCCAAAAGACAAATCGAGGTAGTAGCCCGGCGAGTCCGTATACCGCGCCATGCCCAACATGGTAGAAGAAGGGAAGCGGTACCCGATGCGCAGCGCTAAATCCAGTGGATGGATTTCGGCCTTCAATAGCTGGATCAGCGTATGCAGGTAAATATCTCCACTCGCCAAATGTTCATTGTAAAAAATGTGGAAGGTTTTGCGCTCGGTTTTGATGGCGTGAGAAAGGGTAAAATACTCGATGGGCACCCAGTACAGCTCAAAACTGATCACATCGGGTACCAAATTGTAGGTGCCGTAAAGTGCCAGGTTTTGAGTGGCATCACCAGGAGTGAAGTGGCTATTCGCAGATAGGGCAAAAGAGCGTTCATTGGGCACCCTGCCATTGCCCAAACGGGGAATGGGCAATGCATTTGGTCCCAAAAACTGTGGCGAGCGGATGATGTAATCACCCCAAAAACGTTGTCCATCCCAGCCTACGTTGTTGGCCCACCAGTAGTGGTCTTGGGTAAACGCAGTTGTTGAAAGGAGGATAAAAACGAGGATGTACAATACCTTTTGCACCCATCAAGCTTTACGCAACACGTAAATAATCGAACTCGCCCTTTCTACTTTTCTCCAGCTTTTTAACAAAGAACGCAAGCCAGTGATCGCTCCTAAAGGTAAGGCCAAAATGCCCTTCCCCCGGTATTTTTCACTCAACAGCGACACGTAAAAAGGATCAAGCGGCATGCCTTTTTTGCCAACCACTTTAAAACCAATTTCGGCAGCCAGATTGCTCAAGGTTTTAGGCGAAAAATGCCATAGGTGGCGCGGCACATCGTAGGCTGCCCAATGTGCTCCATATTTTTGACCATCCAAAGATTGGTAGTTGGGTACTGCGATCATCAACACGCCATCGTCTTCTAGCAGGTCGTGCAGGCGTTGTAGGTAAAGTTTGGGATCGTACACGTGTTCCAACACATGCCACATGCTGATGACGCCAAACTTGCCGGGCAGGGTTCCCGCTTCCAGTTCGGCGGGTGGGCGTACATCCAGTCCAAAGTGTTGGACGCCAAAGTTGCGCGCACCTTCATCCACTTCTACGCCCAGGACTTCGTAACCCTGGCCGCGCATGTGGTTCATGAAGTACCCGGTACCGCAACCCACGTCCAGTAGACGGCGTTGATCGCTCAGGCTTTGCACCAGTCGCTGCTTGCTGCGCAACATGTACTCGCGCGCTGCATGGTACAAGCGGTTGATCAAACCTTTTTTGGTGTCGCTATGGGAAATGTAATTTTCACTTTGGTAGTACGAGCCAATCTTGTCGGGGCCAGGGATGTTTTGGGTAAAACGCAGGCCACAACCGTGACAATCGAAGAGGTCAAAGGCTTCACCCGAAATGGAATGGTCGCGGGTGGCTACGGCTTTTTCGATGTCGTAGCTGCCACAAAGCGGACAGTGTTGGTATAGGATACTGCTCATATTATTGCATAAAAAAAGACATCAGTTCAAAAAAAACTGATGCCTGCAAGCTTAAGATCACAACAAAAAAAAGTATTCTAAATACTGGGGGTGAAGTTAGGGAGTTTTTTTGGAAAAACCAAAAAAGGGTTCTGGGGTGGAATAAACGGTCGCTGAGCTGGTAACTGAGCGAAGCCGAAGTGAAGCCGAAGCACCGTTTATTCACTTTTAAATTTTCACCTGCCGCAACTGATCCACCACCACTGGTCTCAGTCTGCGGGCAGCGTCCAGAATCATCACAGCGTCGTCGGGGAAATTACCGGGGCGATTGCCAATGCGGCTACGGGTTTCCTTACTTAGGGCACGTTCATCACCTCGGAAAGTAGCAGCGTAGTTTTCCCAAAACGCTTCTGCACCAAGGGGACGAGAATCGATCACTGAACCGGAGTGTAAGTCAAAGAGTTCCAATTGGGCGTTCAGGCGGGCACCTTTGTGTTGGTACACTTCGGTGACCAGGGCTTTGACGTTGATTTTGTTGGGGTATTTGATGTCGTTGCCAGCCGTATCTTTTTTCACGTTGCCACGGGTATCGTACTCGTATACCCAACCATCCTGGATTTGGGTTTGCTCTTCGTACTGGCGCTCGCGGTAGGTGCCGGGGCTTACCTGTACGTCGCGCAGCATGAGGGTGGCTTTAATGTCGTAGTCGATGCCCGATTGACGGTTGTTGTGAAAAACCCGCCAGCGGTCGTTGAGATCCCGGAAACTGAGCTCGGTCAACTCACGATCAAAACCAATAGGAAGAATAACTGGGGCGCGGTTTTCCACATTCACCAATACAAATGTGGTGCCGAGGTGTTGAGCTTCACGTTGTAGGGTTTCGCGGTCGCGGTAAGTGGAGTAGTATTCGCGGATGCGTTCCAACTCATCATAGGCGCGGCGAGCAGGTGTTTTATCGTTGTTGTTGCGGCGAGCCTGAGAAAGCAGGTCGGTCGCATAGTTGTAGTGGTATTCAGCAGCTTTTTCGCGGGCTTCAGTGATTAAACCTTCTACACGCACAAATTGGAAGGAGGCTTTGTAACCCCGACGATCCACCAATGGGATCAAAGGCTCCACGAGGCGCTGGCGACGTTGAATGCGTTGAAGAACGTCGTAGATGCGAGGCCAGGCTTCAGCGCGGTTTTCGTTGCGCAGGGCTGCGGCCTGGTCCATGTCGCGGGTGGTGGCTTTTTCGAAAGCGAACTCTACCGTGCGGACGAGTTCTTCGTTCTTGCGGTCTTTGCCTACCAGGCGGTTTACACTGCGCTCAATGGCTTGGTCGTAATCGCCTATTTCGGCTAGTTTAACTGGAGAAGCACAGGCGGCGGCCAAGAGGGCCAATACGGCAGTGGTCGTGATGCTGGAAATAAAGTGCTTCGGTGTCATGGCAGTGTATTTTGAGCTTGTAATAGGTCAAAGTTACTACCGTAATGAATACCAAATCATTATAGGGAAGTTAAGATAGATTTGTTAAAAAGTTAAATTGTAAGGGGAGGTGTTAAGGTGTGTTAAGGGGGGAACAGATTTAGACTGTAAGATAAAGGAAAACATGAGTGATCCCGAATTTTCATAAACACTACAAAAGCGACACTATTTTCACAAAGAAAGCACCAAGAAACACAAAGGACACAAAGTTAGACGTAGACGACGCTTCGCTTTGTGTCCTTTGTGTCCTCTTTTTTTACTTTGTGATAAAGAAATGTCGCTTTTGTAGTGTTTATGAAAATTCGGGATGACTCATGTTCCTTATTTCATTTTCTAAAAATGTCAAGTCACTCAATTTAGTTTCACTTTCCAATCATCCTCCTCAAAATCACCAATTTCATCAGCCCCTGAGTTTTTGTGTTCTTCCATAAACTTGGCCATGTATGCATCTTTTTCTGCCTGGCTTTCCTGTAAAATTGCCAAAGACTGAGGGCTTGCTGAAACATATGTTTTCAGTTCATCAATCAGCACCATTTTTCCGGCCTCTTCGTCTTCTGTCCAACAATTTTCCTGCCCCGAACTGCACCAGGGGCGTTGCAAACATCCTGGACAATAACCACTACAACCATCAAAAACCCAGCCTCCTGAACCAGATCCAGTCAGTTCAAACTCTTCTCCTACCCATTCTAACACTGCTTTGTAAACCAATCGAGCGGGAACCCCTTCACAGAGCGCAATGCCATAACCGGCTTGATCAACTGCCACGAGCAATTTTTCCAGTTCCTGTTCTATCTCTGCTTCTGGAATTTCATTAGGATTTTTGATTTTAAAGGCTTGGGGCAATTGTTCGGAAATGGTTTTCCGGGTAGGTTGATTTAAGAGCCAAAGTTCAAAACGATACCAATCACTTTCTGGCGAAATACCTGGGAAAATAGGTGGATAGCAAAATCTACCTTCTTCCAGTTCCATCAACTCTTGGCTGCCGTATTGCTGGTACTTCAGGGTAAAGTTCAGTAGGTTCTCCAGTCGGCGATTTTCTAAATCCAAATCCATTGGGGTGAACTGAAACACTTCGGCAAGGTTTACGCCTAAGTCTTCGAAAGCCTGCTTGTACTGCAAGTTTTGGCGGTAGGGTTCAAGATCTTGTTTTGACATGTTGTTTCGCTTTTAAAAATGGAAAAATGCAGGGTGATTAGCAAAACAAACATCGGCTTCAAAAATAAACAGGATTTTATTTTTTCCCAAATGAAATCAAAACAATTATTGGCACTTAGACCCGGAATTTGTAGTGTATTGAGTTGTTATTATCCTGGATACCGCTCACTCCCCTTAATCCTCTTCATCTGCTCCTGATGCCTCCGTGCATGAAAGCGCAAAAACTCCAGCCTTTGCCGCGCATCCATCGGGCCAGAAATGGGATGTGGGAAAATGATCAATTCCAAATCCAGACCCTCCATTTCCTGCACCAAGTCCTGGAGCATGTAACGTTGGGCCCGGCACATGGCCAGCCAAAAATTGAGGGAGCCACCCCATTGCGGAGCAGCAATGGGCGGTACTTTTTCTTTAGCTTGCCAGGTTCGTTCGACAATTTCTTCGACAGACAAACCTCGATGAATCGGTTCACCTTGCCAAACGGGCTCATCGCGTTTGAATCCATCCAAGGCTTTCCACAAACCACTGATGCCGCTTTGTTCAGCGCGCACAATGTGCTCCACATTGTCGAGAATGGACCAGGATTCGGGATCTGGTTTGAAATTCACCTGCGCTGGGGATAGGCCTTCACATTCCGCAATAAAGTCACGACGGGCAGATTCTACACTTTCCAGCAGGATTTGTAAACTTGTCATTGGGTGAGAAGTTTGAGTTTTGGAGATTTTTGTTCAAAAATAGGCAATTCATTTTAATAGTCAGTTTTGTCTACCCTTAATGAGCAATGTCAATTGACGTCATCCTTGCGCCAATTGACACTCCTCCTATGCTGTTTCATTGCTGCTTTTCCAGCCAGCCCAAAATATAATCTGCGATTTCCTCCCAGCCTTCTTCCCCACACAAAAAGTGGCTTCTTCTGGCAAAGGCTTTAAAATCGGTGACACTGTTTTTGTCTTGATAAGAACCTGCTATTTTTTGGGTGAATTGGGCCGAAAAAATGTTGTCATTTTCTCCCCCAATAAAGAGCAGGGGTTGGTGTGGCTTTTTAAAATCAATCTTGGCAAAAGTGGACAACAGTGGATCGCGGGCGACTTTCCTGCTTTCCGGCACGGCGATGGTTTCATAAAGTTTATCACTTTCCGCTTTGGAATAGTTGTTGAAAAATGCGTGATGGTACCAGTCTTTACTGCCCAAAAATGGACTATTACCTCTAAAAAAATTCACCACGGGCAATACAACTTTGATCGTGGCAAGTGGCGCAAACACGTTTTTTGGTGGCGCGCCGTCAATGCTGATGCCAGCTACAGCTTTGTCTAGTTCAATGAGTTTTTGCACAACCAA
>JAAFHQ010000238.1 GCA_013298445.1 Chitinophagales bacterium
GGTGAAGGGCTTTTCAACGTAGCTGTACAGGTTCAGCGCCAAGAGGCGGCAGCTGTCGTAGGGAGAAAGTGGAATTTCGCCACAAGGGTTGGTAGAGCTGGTACGGTAGCCCAGGTCAGCGTAACAATCTGGCACGGATTCCCGAATAACGGTATCCCAGAACAATACCCCTGGCTCGGCCGATTTCCAGGCGTTGTAGATGATTTTGTCCCAAAGGGCAGAAGCATCGATCTCCTTGGTCATTTTGGGATTGGGCGAATCGACCGGGAATTGCTGCTGATAAGGTGTGCCACCCATGGCGGCGCGCATAAATTCGTCGTCGATGCGGACGGATACGTTGGCACCGGTTACTTTGCCTTGCTCCAGTTTGGCGTCGATGAAAGCTTCGGCATCGGGGTGTTTGCTGGATACACTCAACATCAGTGCTCCCCGGCGGCCATCCTGAGCCACTTCGCGGGTAGAGTTGGAATAACGCTCCATGAAGGGCACGATCCCGGTAGAGCTCAGGGCCGAGTTCATCACCGGGCTACCTTTGGGGCGGATGTGGGACAAATCGTGACCTACACCACCACGGCGCTTCATCAGTTGAACCTGTTCTTCATCGGTACGGATAATCCCACCGTAGGAATCGGCAAAATTGCCAATCACAAAACAGTTGGAAAGTGAGGATACCTGCAGGTTGTTGCCAATGCCGGCCATTGGACTACCCTGGGGTACGATGTAGGCAAAATCTTTCAACAAATCGTAAGCTGCTGCTTCGCTCAATGGGTTAGGATACTTGGACTCGATGCGCGCGATTTCACGGGCAATGCGATGGTGCATGTCCTCCGGCGTTTTTTCATAAATATTGCCAAAGGAATCCTTTAAGGCATACTTGTTTACCCATACGTTGGCGGCAAGGCTGTCGCCTTTGAAATACTCCGTGCTTGCGGCAACTGCCTCTTCGAAAGAATAAGTTTGTAGTTGTGGGATTGTCTCCTGGTCTTTGGCTATCATAAAACTTTTGGTTTAATCAAGTGTCCAATTTCCTTCTTTTTTTACACTAAACCAAAACAAAACTGTGGAAAAGACTAACATCTTTTCCACACTCGGATAAAAAATATTTGACTGTTTCAAAAAAAAGTGTATGTAAGTGTAGGAAATAAAAAATGACTTGAGTTTAAATGAAACTCAAGCTAGATTTTTCGTGTTCCTATCCTTATCGCGATTTACACACCCGAACACAACTACTACAATATGAACTGGAAAGAGCGGATTATCCTGATCCTTTTAGCTGCCTTAAACTTTACCCATATCCTTGATTTTATGATCTTGATGCCCTTGGGGAACTACCTGATGCCTTATTTTGATCTGTCTCCCAAGCAATTTTCGATCCTGGTTTCGGCTTATACCATCAGCGCCGCCGTATCTGGCTTTGGTGCTGCTTTTTTTGTGGATCGTTACGACCGCAAAAAAGTATTGCTTTACGCATACATCGGCTTTTTGCTTGGTACCATTGCTTGTGGCCTTGCTCCGACATTCATCACCTTATTTATAGCTCGAACAGTTGCTGGCCTATTTGGCGGCCTGATTGGAGCGCAGGTTTTATCGATTGTAGCAGATAGTTTCCCTTACGAGCGCCGGGGCGCTGCAATGGGGGCCATCATGTCGGCCTTTGCGCTGGCTTCTACTTTTGGGGTGCCCTTTGCCTTGTATTTGGCCAATCTGATTTCTTGGCATGCTCCCTTTTTGTTGGTAGGTATTCTGGGGATTGTGTTGATTCCATTGTTGGTACTGTACTTGCCGAGCATGACGGGACATATTCAGCCAGAAGGAGCAGAACGGCACAGTAAGTGGAGCGTTATTACGAATGTTTTTGCGGATCGCCGCCAATACACAGCCTTACTTTTTAGTGGATTGATCATGTTTGGACATTTTTCCATCATCCCTTTTATCAATCCCTTTATGGAGTTTAATGTTGGTTTTTCCAAAAACATTACCCCTTTAATATACCTCGTCGGTGGAGTTGCGGCCTTTTTTGCTTCGAACATATTGGGAAGGTTGTCGGATATTCACGGCAAGGTGTTCATTTTTATGATTTGTACCTTTTCGGCGCTGCCGATGGTTTTTGTCATCACCAACTTGCCACCTTTACAGGCTTATATTCCGGTGTTGATTTTGTTTGGACTTTGGTTTTCGGTGGCAACTGGTCGGGGTGTGACCTCCAGCGCAATGATTACCAGTGTGGTGAATCCTGAACATAGAGGGAGTTTTCAGAGTTTCAACAGCAGCTTGCAGCAGTTGGGCAGTGGCCTGGCGGCTTTGGTAGCTGGATTTATTGTGACTAAAGACCCTGAGAGCGGAAAATTGATCCACTACAATTGGGTGGGTTACATGAGTATTGCGACCTTGTTGTTTTGTGTGTATTTGGGGTATACCAATTTCCGGTACCTGGAAAAAGACAAGTTGGCGGTTGCCAAGTAGTTTGTAATTTAGAGCTTCCAATATGGTTTTAGCCACAAAGGCACAAAGACGCAAAGCGCTTTTCCCAAAAGTTTAGCCTTAGTTGCTTTGTGCCTTTGTGGCAAAAGGAATTAAAACGCTAAAAGGCTCTAAATAATTACCATGTCTTTATCCCACATCTATTGGGGCATGATCGGCTGCGGAAACGTAACCGAGAAAAAAAGCGGCCCGGCATTTAGCAAAACACCTCATTCTACGCTGGTGGCCGTGATGGCCCGCGACCGCGATAAAGCCGCCGATTACGCCCAGCGCCACCAGGTACCCCGCTGGTACGACGATGTGGATGCCCTGCTGCAAGACCCCGAAGTCAACGCCATCTACATTGCAACGCCTCCCAATGTTCACGCCGATTACGCCATCCGGGCCATGCGTGCAGGTAAAGCTGTTTACGTCGAAAAGCCAATGGCCATGAACAGCGCCGAATGTGCAGCGATGAATCAGGTGAGCCAGGAAACTGGGATGCCCCTTTTTGTAGCCTACTATCGACGTTCCTTGCCCAACTTCCTCAAAATCAGGGAATTGCTACACTCCGGGGTTATTGGAGACATTCGTTTTGTGCACCTGCGCGTTCACAATCCACCACAAGCCGAGGAGATTGCTGAGACTCCACAACCTCGTTGGCGAGTCAATCCCGAAATTTCTGGTGGTGGACATTTTCATGATCTGGCCTCTCATCAAGTGGATTTTTTGGAGTATTTGTTGGGGGACATCCATCAGGTACAAGGCATGGCGCGCAATCAGGCCGGGCTTTACGCCGCGGATGACCTGGTGGTGGTCAATTTTGAGTTTGCTTCGGGCGTGATGGGCTCCGGCACCTGGTGCTTCACCGTCAACCCCGAACAGCGTACCGATGAAACCCAAATCATCGGCTCGAAAGGTAAAATTAGCTTTGCTTTTTTCAACGATTCGCCCATTCGGGTGGAAACGGCAGAGGGCTTGGTGGAATATCCGATTCCATACCCGGAGCATGTGCAACAGCCGTTGATTCAAAACATCGTGGAGGAATTGCAAGGGGAGGGGACTTGCCCGAGTAGTGGCATCAGTGGGGCCAGAGCCAATTGGTGGTTGGATCAAATTGCAGGTTAACAATGGATTAAATCAACTTCTTGGCGCAATATTTTCATGTTTATTTAATATTTTGCCAAAAACCGACACTCCTATGTCCACCACCCACCTAAACACCGAATTTGAACAAATCCAAGGTCAGCTCAAATCCTTTATCCTCAGGATCACGGCGAGTGTAGCTGATGCCGAAGACATTGTTCAGGATACCTACCTCAAGGCAGCTGAAAAAATTGAAAGCTTCCGCGGGGATTCTTCGCTCAAAACCTGGATATTTTCGATCGCCTCCAATCTGGCCAAAGACAAGCTGAGGGCTAAAAAACGCTGGACGGAAGATGTAACCGACATCTGTAAATCGGCGGCTTTGTCCAATCCTCAGTTCTTTCAGGAAGCCATGCAAATCCGCCACAGTTCCACCCAAGGTGCTTTCGAAATCAAGGAACACATTGCTTTTTGTTTTACCTGCATCGCCAAATCACTGCCACTGGAGCAGCAAATCTGCCTTCTACTCAAGGAAGTATACGATTTTAAGGTTGCCGAAATCCTGCAAATTGTGGATACCAGCGAGGCCATGGTCAAATATTACCTGCATACGGCCAGGGCCAAAATGATCAGCATATTTGAAGGGCGTTGTGCCTTGATCAATAAGGAAGGGACTTGTCACCAGTGTTCGGAGTTGAACGCCGTGTTTAACCCCCAACAAAAATTTCAGGAAGAGGCGGTTAAAATTGACATGGTAAAGGCCGCTGAAAAAGGGGACAAAGAACATCTTTTTGACCTCCGCATGCAAATTTTACAAGGCATTGATCCTTTTACTTCCGGCGCTGCCGAATTGCAACTGCATCATTTAGAGCACAATCGGAAAGTGATGGAAAGTTTTTTGAAAAAAAATGAAGTTTAGCCTATCGTTTTTATTTGCTCGTTCGTCAGAAACGCAAACAAGCATTACAAACAAACTTTCTACCAAAAAACATCCATCATGAGTGCTACAACAGCAAACGGCAAAGCCACCACAAGCAAAACCACTTTTAGCCGCGAAACCGCAGTAAGCATCGCCATCCAGGCTGATGCCTCCATCATCTGGTCTCTGTTGACCAATGCCAGTGATTTTTCACGTTGGAACTCAACTGTGATTTCCATTAGCGGAAATATTGCCTTGGGCGAAACCATTAACCTGGTCTCTACCCTTGACCCCAAAAGAACCTTCAAACTGAAAGTAAAAGAATTTGAGGCAGATAAAAAATTGGTTTGGGGCGATCCGATGGGCAATCGAGTTTACACCCTGAGCAAAAATGACCAGGGGCACACTGTTTTTTCCATGGTGGAAAAAATTGGCGGCCTGATGTTTCCACTCTTCGCCCGTTTTATTCCTCCTTTCGATGCCTCTTTTGAACAGTTTGCCGCCGACCTGAAAAAGGAAGCTGAAAGCATCATGCAAGCCAATTGATCCAAACCCAAAATCCAGATATCATGAAAGACAAAATTGGAACCAAAGCCAACCCGATGTTGCTTAAAACTCCGCCGCTATCTGGTGAATACACCATGCATGTGGATGAAAAAGACGGCAAAGAAATCCTGGTGTGTACCGTAGGGAAAACCGTTTTACACTACGATATCCGCTGCCTGGAAGACTTGCACCAGATGCTTAAAGCCCACGGCGACTGGATGGAACTCGGTAGCGCTGATGAGCAAAAACCAGCGAAAGATGGTACCGTAGAAGCCTGGGGCCGCGCTGAAAACAACCCGGTAGGGGGGTGGTATGGCTTGAAAAAAGGTTACCGGGGCCGTTTTGGCATGTACGTTCCGCCATTGATGGAGGCGCTGGGGCTGGCTGAGGTGACGCATGATGCGAAGGGGAATAAAATGCGGGCGATTTAATGCGTTTTAACTTACAATAACGTGAATGCCTGAATTCACGTTATTGTATTAAACCCTGTTGGCCAAACCTAGTCCAAGTGCCATTGTACATTCCCAAATCAACATGGCATGAAGACCCTAAAATTCACTCTACTCTTTTTGATGACTTGGCTGAATTGCGCCGCCCTTTTTAGCCAAAAAGATTCCATTTTTGATCAAGGCGAATACCGCAACTACATTGTACATCTGCCCAAAAATTACAAACCGAGTACCCACTACCCGCTGGTTTTGAATTTGCACGGCCTCAATTCCAATTCGGCCCAACAACAAGCCTATTCCCAGTTTGATAAAATAGCCGATACCGCAAATTTCATCGTAGTCTACCCCAACGCCATTGGCGGCTCCTGGAGCTTCACCGGAGACAAGGATGTTAACTTTTTAAGCCACCTGGTTGATTCTCTGAAAAAAGACTTTTCCATCAACAATAATTTATTTGCTACGGGCATGTCGATGGGCGGTTTTATGTCGTACCGACTGGCTTGTGCGATCCCGCTCAAAGCGATAGGTGTAGTTTCAGGCAACATGAGCACCAACTTGCAAAACAATTGCCCCCTACCCAATGGATTGCCAGTCATCCATTTCCACGGCACTACCGATCCACTGGTCAATTACAACGGCACTTTTGGTATTTCGCCGGTAGAAACAACCATCAAATGGTGGGTGGATCGAAACAAATGTACCAAGACACCCGTGGTTACTCCCATTCCCAATGCCAATGCCAATGACGGATCCACGGCGGAGCAATATGTCTATGGAAATGGGAGCAACAAGAGTGAAGTCATTTTTTACAAAATCACCAATGGAGGCCATACTTGGCCAGGTGCGCCAACCAATTTGCCATTCGGCAATACCAATCAAGACCTCAATGCAAGTCAGCTGATCTGGGCTTTTTTCAAACGGTATTCCAGCAGTAGCGTTGCGACCGCAGTTGCAGACCTGAAAAAAATGGAAAGCATTCAGGTGTTTCCTAATCCGGCTCAGGAGCAAATCAATGTGCGGTTTTCAGAACGCGGTTTGGATGTGGCCGCTGAACTTTTTTTGTACAATAGTTATGGCCAGATTGTGTTTAAACAAGAGATTGAAAACCAACAATCCCAAAGCTCCATTCTAGTATCTAGCTTCCCAAAAGGAGTGTATTTTCTTTGTGTCAAAACCGAACATCACCAATTGTACCATCAAAAAATTGTGGTAGAATTGAAATAGCACCTGGTTTTTGAGCTGGCGTGAAAACACGTGTATTATCTTTAGGCACTAAAAAGTTGCCTAAAATTCACTTCATGCCCCGATTAGGATCAAAGGTTAAGCAATTTTTACGGAGACGTAAATACGAACTGCTGCTCTTTGCACTGCTTCAACACCTATTCATTGGTGTTTTTTTGCAAAATCTCCCCTTTTATACCAAAGTCATTTGGCCGATCAACATGTTGATCCTGGGCATCGCCAGTGTGGGGGTGTTTGTTGAAAAAGGCAAGTGGAAAAATGTTGTACGCAACTTCTTGTTTATCTTGGTGTTTGGTTTTCCCATTGCGCTGACCTTTGCCTCCGGGGTTCCCAATTTTATGCTTGCCCTGAATGTGACCTACGTGATTTATTTTGCCTTCATATTTTTGGAAATCATCAAGTTTTTGATCCGCCCCAGCTACATCAATGTGGATGTTATATCTGCTTCGGCTTGTGGCTACCTGCTGCTTATTGAATTGGCAGTATTTCTTTTGCAAATTTTTGTCTATGCCAACCCAGCATCGTTCAAAGGGATAAGTACCGACGGCACTGCCGCCACCTACATGGATCTGGTCTATTTTTGCAGCATCACCCTGACCAGCATCGGTTTTGGAGACATAACGCCAAATACCCACCATACCAAACTGATCACGGCTTTGTTTGGTATCGCCGGGCAGTTTTACCTCGTCGTCTTGATGGGGATTTTAATTAGCAAATTTTCATCCATATCTGACCATAAACGCCAATTATGAAAAAACGCGAAAAACTCGCCATCATCCGCCAATATTACCACGATGCCATTACCACCATTGATGGTGTCAATCGTTTGATCGATTTTGTGGAAGAAACATTAGACCTGGAGCCGGGGCAAGTCATGCTGGCCGATAGCATTTGCAGCGACGATGTCAACAGCATCCAGTATCCTGCCCGCGCTCACGAATTTTTAGGCCCCTTTAAAATGGGAGGCCTGGATGGATTCCCTTTCACCGGGCTTACCGGGATGGGGGCTTTCGCCAGCCATGTACCCGACGATGGAGCTGTATTTGTTTACTACGGACCACACGTGGGCGTATCCAAAAATGGTGCCTTTGGCGAAATCAACCGGATTGGGCAAAGCAAAAATTCGGGCTGTTGTGGTGCGGCCAAGGGTGCGCTCAACAAACTGACCAAGGGCCAGGTCACTGCCGGGAATGTAACCGACATGGACTACCAGATGAATACCATTGAGCAAATTTTGCTGAAGGAAAAAGACCGGGTTTTGAGTGCAGCGATCCCGCTGAAAGAAGCCACCGAGGTCATTTATGAGGCGATCGACCGCCGGATTGAAGAGTTGGTAGCGGCAACCCAGTACAATTGCCGCTACGTTATTTTGGTTGGCGCCATTCTGATCAACAGTGACTCGGATATGGGCTCCTTCAATTGCGCCCGCAAGTTTGATGTCATCAATCTAAAAACGAATGAACGCCAGAGTTTACTGCATCTAATGAAGCCGAACCCAATCAATTAAAAGGGTTCGCGTACCGAGGATCTTTGGTGATCGATTCGTCGGTCAA
>JAAFHQ010000024.1 GCA_013298445.1 Chitinophagales bacterium
GCCCTTAAAAGCTTGGAACAGTTCCCCTTTTTTTTGCCCATTGGCCAACATGTTGATGAGGGCTTTTTCCAGGTTTTTTCCGCGCAGGGCTAGCATGGAAGAAATTAACTCCATTATGGTAGTCACCAACAGGCTCAATAAAAGAAGCAGAAAGACGAGTCCAATGACTACTTGTATTAGTCCAATCATCGTATAAGGTTTTAGATGGGAGAAAGTTAAGATTTATCCTTTGGATTCGGTAGCGTGTGGGGCTTATTTTGGGATGGCGGAGTTGTTGAGGTCGCCAATTTTGATGCCTATGAATGTTACATTGCGGATACCCTTTAATGGGCCAAGCCTGATTGTTTCTGGCAAATACGCCTTCAATGGGTCCCTTGGATCTTGAAAAATATGATCCACATTGATAAAGCGCCAACTGCTGTTGTTGGCAAAATTGGTGTCGATGCCGAGGATAACCTTACGCAACTGTATCAAATCTAAAGTAGTGACCGCCCCGGAGCGATTAACATCTGCCGCAATGTACTGGTAGGGCGAATCAAAGGGTTTGATGTTGAGGATGTGTTTTTGGATTTGGATCAGGTCGAAGGTACTGACGCCGTTGAGGGGGTCGGAGGTTTTGCTGGGGGTGATTAGGTGGTAGGGGACCCATGACCATGAGTAATTGAAAAATGAATTTGTACTGGATGTCGTTTGTTCTACCAGCGGTTGATCGGCACTCAAAATACTTACTTTGACCCCTGAGATTAAGGCACCCTTTGGGTCAATGATTTTTCCAGCTATTCCATGTATAAGCCATTTATGATCAACGCCACACGCATGTTTTTCATCAAAGACACCTCCGTATACCAAAATATTGCCTATGGGATGTGTTGAACTGTTGTTCCAAGGGTAGATGTATGCTAATATAACAGCACCATCGTCATAACAATTCAGTTTTATAGATTTTTGGGTAGAATCGGGCATTTCAACAAGTTCGCTGATACTACTTGCCAAGGTTTTTCTACCCCAAAAGTCAGCGCTACCAAGCCCAATGCCACAAGTGTAAAATGGGCTTTTTAAAAAATCACTGGTTTGAAGTGTAGCGACCGACAACTCTGGATAATCCCGATAATCTGTATTTGCTTTAGGTTCGAGGATTTTGGTTATCCCAGTTTGATAATCTACAAAAAAAGCGGGCTGCTTTAATAGAAGCCATCTTTCCGTATATCTGGCTGAGAGGGAATCCCTTGTCTCGATTTCAATCAACAATGAATCTCCAAAATCACTACAAAACAAAGGCAGGGAATCCAACCATGGACTGAGCACAAATCCGTCTTTTCGATCGGAATCGAAACCATCTGATACATTGAGCTGCCCATCCTGATTTGAGTCATAACCCAGTTCAATCCAGGGCTCTAAATTGGCGCTGCGGATAGAACGCCGAACTTTAAAACCTTTGAAACGAGTGAGGGAGTCGTTTGTTTTTAGTAATTTAATTGGCGGAATTACTGGTCGAAACAAACTGAAAGATTGGTACAAAACGAGTTCAAGTGAATCGCTTAATTGTATTTGAGCTGGAGCTTGAACACAATAATTAGTGGTATCTACTACGGTAATGCTGGTATGGCAACGGTTGTAATTTCCCAGCTCATCCCAGGCAAACACACTGAACAAGATGGACTTATCTCGATGGACACAACTCAACTCAAAAGACTTTTTAGTAGAATCTGGCTTTACTCCAGGCCATTCAATGTACCAAGGCTCCAAACTGAATCTTTGAATCTCAGGGGTTATCGTTGTGTCAATAGGATTATAGTTTTGATAACAGCCGTCATACATCTTGCCTGCAATCAGGTTCCTGGCCTGGATTTTTGCACTTCCTTGTTCATGATTCAAATAAACTTTAAAAGGCGCTACACACCTTGGGGTTGGTGTATAGTTATCCGAAAAGCGAATCAATTTTTGTAAGTACACGGGTATACTATCCTTTCCTAATGCTCTCACTTCAAAATAAATAGGCTCTTTTTCTCTGCAAGGCATGGTTTCCATAAAGTAATTCCAGGGGGAAAATTTCTCGCCGTCGATAATTTCAAAGCCGTCCAGCTGATTGAGCAAGCCATCTTTATTGAGGTCGTACCCCTTTTGCAGGTAGATGTTTTCGTGTGCTGGATCAACCGAGCGGCGAACATTGAGTTTGCTCAGGTTGGTCTGTACCAGAGATTCTGCGGTGAGGATCGATGCCTGGAGGACAACATTTTCCAAATTTTCTACAAAGCGGATATACCCTTCTTGAGCTGATCCAATTTTGCAAAAAAATACAAACACCAGTGCCAGAACGGCGGAGAAGGAACATTTTTTCATGGGACTATGGTCTAATCTGTTAAAAATAAGGAGTAAAAGTAAAAGGTCGATCTTAACGATAATATGATGTTGTAAAAATAAAAGAAAGCACGAATATTAAATGTTAAATTTTTATCTGGGGGTTCCAGGGTTCCTGGTGCCATCCGGCACTTCGACTACGCTCAGTGACCGGACGGCACCAGGAACCCTGGAACCTTATTATTTCAACGTCTCCTCAAACAACTTGAAAATCCGCTTGTACTCATCCGACCAACTGCTTGGTTCTATAAACCCGTGGTCCTCCATTGGGAAAACGGCCAAGTCCCATTTGTCCTTTTTCAATTCGATCAAACGTTGAGACAAACGCACAACATCCTGAAAATGTACATTCACATCCACCATCCCGTGCAACATCAGCAGATTGCCCTTCAGCCCTTCTGCAAAATAAATTGGTGAACTGCGGCGGTAAGCGATGCTGTCTTCCACAGGCGTATTCAAGATATTGGCCGTATAGCCGTGGTTGTAGTGCGCCCAATCGGTCACCGAGCGCAAACCCGCTCCACTTTTGAAGGTTTCCGGAGCATTAAACAAGGCCATCAAGGTGATAAAACCACCATAAGAGCCGCCGTAAATCCCGATGTTTTGCGCATTCACTTTGTGTGTACTTACCAGGTATTTCGCTCCGTCCACCTGATCGTCCAGGTCCTTGCCGCCCATGTGGCGGTAGATACCCGTGCGCCAGTCGCGGCCATACCCCGCGCTACCCCGGTAATCCACATCCAAAACGGTGTAGCCCCGATCCACCAGGAAATTGTGGAACATGTACTCCCGCGAGTAGCTGCTCCACCAGTTGTGTACATTTTGCAGGTAACCAGCCCCATGGACAAAAATGACCGCTGGGCGGCTGGGCGCAGCTTTGCTGGGTTTGTACAAACGGGCGGGCACTTTTACCCCATCCCGAGCGGTAAACCAGACAATTTCTGGCACCCGCCAGGGATAAGCTTTAAAAGCAGAGGTAGTAGAACTGGTCACTTGCTGGGCTGTAGCTCCAGCCTGATTGGGCATCCAGTACAATTCCCAGGGCTTGTTGCCAAAAGAATAACGAATAGCCAGGGTACTTTCATCCGGCGACAGTACTGCCTCGTTGCCTCCTTTGAGGCTGGTGATTTTTTCCAATTTACCTCCGGCTACGGGTAAGCGGTAAAAATGGCGCTCGTGTGGGCCATCAGCACTGGCGGTGACAAAAAAGAATTTGCCATCGCGGGACAGGTTGCTTTCCAGGATTTCAAAATTGCCGCTGGTGAGGGCTTTTTTAACTCCGGTTTTGACGTTTACCGTATAGATGTGTGAAAAGCCTGTTTCTTCGGATTGAAACCAAAGGTGTTCATTGTCCGGCAGCCAACCAATACCGCCGCCGCCAAAACCACTCACTCCCGGGCCACCAATCCAGGCGTCGTCGTGCTGGCGATCCAGTTGTTTGAGCTGTCCTGTAGCCAGGTCGATGAGCAGGATCCAACGATCTTTGTTGTCCTGGGCGCGTAAGGAAATGACCGCTTTGCCATCGTCTGAAAACAGCACATTGGTAAAAGAAACCTCGCGGGGCTTGTCGTACTTGGGGTTGAAGGGTTTTTCACCTTTGTGGTAGTCCTTCAGAAAAGCGGGTTTGTCGTAAATGCCTTCCAGCTTTTTGGTGTCTACCATATAAAAGGTGTCGCGATTGCGGTCGTAAATGCCAAACTCGTAGGTATCCTGAGGGGTGCCGACTTTGGAGCGTGCCGTCAGGTCGCTGGTGTAGCCCGATTCGGTGACGTAATTGGGCACATCCGTGTTTTTTGGCTCGGCGCGTTTGGTATAGCGGAAAGTGACGAAGCGCAAGTCGGGGCTGGCTTGTAAGCCACTAAGGAACTTGGTGCCGTAGTTAATTTCACGTGCACGTTTGACCTCCAGGGCCTTGTTCTGGCGATCGCGGATGTCCCGTTGGCCTTTGCGCCAGCGCAACACCTCAAACATGTCCATCTGGTCTTCTTTCAACCAGGTCTCGTATTCAAGTGGTTTGGCGCTGGGCCGGGCGGGCGTATTGCGGAAGTTGGTCAGTTGGGCAATGCTGCCAGTCGCGCTGTCCCAATGGTAGAGGTTGTTGTTGCTTACCCAGGTCAGGCCTTTGCCGTCACCTGTAAACCGTGGGCTGCCTTCGTTGTCAAAGGTATTGGTGATTTGCTGCTCCTTGCCCGTAGTTAAATCGAGCAAAAACACATCGCCGTTGCGGCCAAACACCTTGCGGCGGTAGTCTTTGCTGTATTCGCCGTTGCCAGACATTTTGCGTTGTTCATCCAGGCTGACTTTTTCGGGTTTCCCGTTGGGCAACACCACTTTGTATAGGCTACTCAGGGTATCCATCGTCGGGTTCCAGCTGAAATAGATGGTTTTGTTGTCTTCACCCCAAAAGACGTTTTCGGGTGAAAAACCGGTGAAACGGTCGCCGAGCATAATTTGGTCGATGCTTAGGGCAGCGGGGGATTGTGCCTGGGCCATCAGCAGGCAAAAGATCCCACAAAATAGGGTGGTAGAAATTTTTTTCATGTCAATTGTCAGTGAATGTATGGCTGACAAGATCGAAAAAAAATGGAAGAAGGAAAAAGGGAAAGCGGGATTGATGCCGAATGAAAGGATTGTGCAGTTAAATGACGGTTATACCATTAATTTTCCTCAACTCAACCACATATACGCCAGCCAACTACTCAAATACGCCAGCCCTGTCATAAAGGCAAACTGGATCAGTGGCCATTTCCAGGACTTTGTTTCCCGTTTGACCACCGCAATGGTACTCATGCACTGCATGGCAAAAACGTAGAATAGCAATAACGATAAGGACGTAGCTGGACTGTAGATCAACTCCTTGGTGATTGGATCGCGTTGTTTGGCCATTTTTTCCCGGATCGAATACTCGTCATCCTGATGGCCGATGCTATAAATGGTAGCCATGGTAGCCACAAAAACCTCTCTAGCTGCAAAAGAAGTAATTAGTGCAATGCCAATTTTCCAGTCAAAACCCAGCGGTCGGATAGCTGGTTCAATGAACTTGCCCAATTGCCCGGCAAAGGAAGCTTCCATCACCTGAGCATCGATCAAATCCTGGGTAGCCGTTTCATCCAGATTTTTCAATTGGGCACTGTGACGGGCCATCTCTTCTGCCTGTTTGATTGCCCCCGGCGGGCCAAAAGAAGACATGAGCCAGAGCACCATGCTGATGATCAGGATGATTCGCCCTGCTTCAAAGGTGAAGGTTTTTACTTTTTCCCATACGGTCAGCCATACATTGCGCATGACCGGTAAGCGGTACTCCGGCAATTCCAGCATCAAGTAACTGGTTTCGTTGGTGCGCAAAATCAGTTTAAAAACCAGTGCAGCCAACAAAGCCGCAGCAATCCCCAAAAGATAAAGTCCCATAAAAGCCAGTGCTTGCAAACTGACATAACCGACCTTTGTAGGCGGCACCACAAATCCAATCAAAACGGTATACACCGGAATCCGCGCCGAACAACTAATAAAAGGTGTAACCAGTATGGTGATCAAACGTTCTTTCCAGTTGCTGATGGTACGGGTGCTCATAATGGCAGGAATCGCACAAGCTCCACCCGAAATGAGTGCAACCACACTGCGGCCATTGAGGCCAAAAAACTGCATGATGCGGTCAAACATAAACGCCGCACGCGCCATGTAACCCACCTCTTCCAATAAGGATATGAGGAAAAATAGAATGGCAATTTGGGGCACAAAAACCACCACGCCACTCAAACCCGTAACGATTCCTTCAGTCAATAAATCCGTCAGCCAATGTTTGGGCAGGTTGGTTTGCAGGAAAGTGTTGAGGCCACCAAATGTGTCCTCGATGAAATTCATGGGCAGTTCAGCCCAGGTAAACAAGGCGTGAAAAATCATCAGCATCAAACCAAAAAACACCACTGGCCCTAAAAAGCGGTTGGTCAACAGGTCGTCCAGTCTTTCGGTAAAACTGGCAGATTGAGCTGAGTCCCGATCCCGAGCTTGTTGAACAATCGGGGTAAATTGATCGTAGCGCTGCATGGTCTCATACACTTGCAATTGCAAATCCTGAAACCCGGTATTGTTGATGGCCTGCTCAATAACTATTTTTTGAGCGGGCGTTAAAAACGGCAACCATTTAATGTGGTGCGCCAAAAGCACCAATTGATAAGGTGTATAGCCCGGAAATTCGCCTTGAATTTGAGTGATCAATTTGGCTTCTTCGGGTGCCAGGCGGTATTGGGTGCTGTCAAGTGGTACATTTACAGTAGGTATCTGGGCCAATAAATCAACCATCATCTGCTTCAATTGCCCCAATCCTTCGCCGGTGCGGCCACTGACCAGCAGGGTAGGGGCCCCTAATTTGCGACCGAGCTTTTCCAAATCGTATTCCAAGCCTTCCTGTTCTGCTACATCGGCCATGTTCAAGGCGAGTAGCACTGGAATGCCAAGATCTTTGAGTTGGCTGAACAGCAGTAAGTGTTTTTCCAACTTGGTGACATCGGCGATGTAGACGATGGCATCCGGGTAGTTTTCGTTGCCGGGTTGTACCAAACTTTGGACAACCAGCTTTTCATCTTTGGAAGTGGGATAAAAACTGTAGGCGCCAGGAAGGTCGATTAGCATGGCGCGGGTACCGCCAGGAAGTTCCAGCGTACCGGTTTTTTTGTCAACTGTAACACCTGGGAAGTTGCCTACTTTCTGTTGCAGGCCGGTGAGTTGATTAAAAATCGAAGTCTTGCCACAGTTGGGGTTCCCAATAAGGGCAATCTTTGGTTCAGGATCGGGCGATAGAGCTGGTTTCAAACCTTTGACAGAACTAGATAACGAATGAAATAAATTAACGAATCACAATCAACGAATCACAATGCTGCAGGCTTCTGATTTGCGCAAAGCAATCAACAGATTGTCCGCTTTGATGTAACAGCCGCCGCCAAATGGAGCTGCACGTACCACTTCAATCAGAGTGCCCGGCAAAATACCCATCGACAATAACTTGCAAGCCATGCAATTATCGGTGAAATGGGAAACGTGCCCTTTGCTGCCAATCTTCATTTTGGCCAATTGCTTTCCGGTATTTGTAGTTGCGACCACGAGTACGCTTATTTTGATTTAATCTAAGTAACAATTCTGGTGCAAAATAGATCGTTTTTTTTCTTTTTCTGCTAACAAAAATCATCGTTGCGCAAAAATTACCTAGCATCAGGTAGCAACCCTTATACCTAATGTTAGGTACTGAGTAAAAGAAGCAATAGAATTATTGGTTTTTTGTTGCTTCTTTGCCAACTCTAGCTCCCAGAATATGTTTTCCAGAATAAAGGATGCATGAACCACCTGCACCTCGAAACCAACCCTATTTTTTAAACTTCGTTGGAAACTCGACACTTACGTCAGGCAGCCGACTGGACTGAATATACTTTGGCTCAAATTTTTGACGATACGCTCAATTTGTTCTATTTTACTTCCGAAGATCAGTGCAAAGTAGTACTGTGCAAAATTGAACTGTACGACAAGCTTTGATCGAAAATCTGAACTATGCGTAAACTTCACACCCTCCTTTGGGGCATTTTATTGGGTTGCACCAACTTGTATGCCCAACAATCGGCACAGTACACCTTACACATGCTTAGCCCATATTATTGGAACCCTGGTGCAGCGGCCATTGATCAGGATTTGAGCCTTACGGCCAGCATTCGGCAACAATGGGGTGGATTGCCGGGGGCGCCCATGTCACAGTTTGCCTTATTGCAGGTTCCCTTGCCACAATTCAGAGCCGCCTTTGGGGTGAAATTTGAAAACGATGAACTGGGCGCTCAGCGCAACAGCAATTTGATGCTCAGTTACAATTACCAGATGGAACTGGGCGAAGCCATTTTGGGCTTAGGCGTATCCGGTGGATTCATTCAATATGGTTTGGATGGATCGCAGTTACGGGCGCCGGATGGCACTTATCAAGACATTTTAATCAACCACAATGACGCCATTCTATCCGCTGGAGCAATGAGTGGAATGTCACCCACTTTTGATGTTGGAGCTTATTATCAGAGTGAAAAATGGAACTTTGGCCTCGCAGTTCGCAACGTTTCGGCGGCGAGTATCAGGTTGAGTGAATTTGACCTAAAAACGACACGAAGCATTTTTTTTAATGCCCAAACGTCCTTTCCTTTGGGAACCAGTCTATTGTTTCAACCCTCTGTCATTGTACGTACGGATTTAACACAAATACAAACTGACCTAGGTTTGTTAATTCGATATAATGACAATATCTTTGGCGGCGCTTCGTTTAGAGGGTATAATTCCAATAGCATTGATGCTCTTGGTTTGATCGCAGGAGCAAAACTAAATGAGAAGTTGAGCGTGGCCTATGCCTACGATATGACTCTCTCGCCATTGCGTGAAGTAAGCAATGGATCTCACGAGCTGAGGGTGCATTACCGCATCCAACAGGGGATTGGAAAAGGGCGCAAGCCTAAAATCATCTACAATCCTCGGTTACTGTAAGGGGCGATAAAAAATAAGCACTTATTTTGCCCCACTATGAAGCGGAAAAAGCACTTTAAACTTTTTTTGATTCACTAAAATAAGCAGTGTGGGCTTCGCGTTTGAAGTAGCGGATTGTTAAACTTAGGGCGAAACGCACCAATTAAGTTTTTTTAAATTTCTAAACGATCTATATTTACGCGGCTTTTTATCGAAGCTGTTTAAAGTCTGAAGGAAAACTCGGGTATTAACATGAAAAACGTACTCAAGCTTGCACTAGTTGCGCTGGTATTTGTAGCACTTTCTTGCGGAAAACAAGAAAGCGGAGAACTAATCGGAGTTCTCGACCGTCCGGTATGGAAAGGAATCAATCCTTACGGTATGGTCTACGTCCCCTCTGGCACCTTGTTGGTTGGCCCCAGCGATCAGGATGTCAGCAACACCTTTGTTCAGCGTCCCAAACAAATCTCTATCGTAGGGTTTTTTATGGACGAAACTGAAATCACCAACAATGAATACCGCCAGTTCGTTTACTGGGTAAAGGATTCAATTGCTCATACGATTCTGGAGCACTTCCTCGAAAGTGACGAAGACGATGCCGACGAAGGTCGCATCGACTGGGAACAGGAAATCGATTGGGAAGACCCCGACGGAGCTCTCGCCGAAATGTACTACCAGGGCGATGACCGTTTTGCGGGCAAAAAAGAAATTGACGTTCGTAACCTGAAGTACAAATACTCCTGGTACGATTGGAAAAAAGCGGCTAACGATCGTGGCCGTTCTCCTCGCAACGAATTCATCAAAGAAAAAGAGGTAAATGTTTATCCCGATACGCTGGTATGGGTGCGCGACTTTGCCTATTCTTACAATGAGCCTCATGCTCGGAACTACTTTTGGCACCCTGCTTTTGATGAATATCCCGTAGTGGGTATCGATTGGCATACTGCCAACGCGTTCTGTTACTGGCGTACCATGTTGTGGAACAAATCTGCTTCCGACAGTAAAGACGGGCAAAACACCGAAAACTACCGACTCCCCTTCGAACACGAGTGGGAATACGCCGCACGCGGTGGTCGTGATCGGGCAATGTACCCATGGGGTGGGCCTTACATCCGCAATGCTAAAGGTTGTTTGTTGGCCAACTTCAAGCCAGGTCGTGGTAACTACCCCGAAGATGGTGGTTTCTACACCGTTAGCGCCGATGCTTATTTCCCCAACGATTACGGCTTGTACAACATGGCTGGTAACGTTGCAGAATGGACCAATACAGCATACTATGAGAACGCTTATTCTTTCTTGCACGATTTGAACCCCGACATCCGTTACGATGCCGCGGATGATGATACACCAGAAAATAAGCGCAAAGTTATTCGTGGCGGTTCTTGGAAAGACATTCATCACTTCCTTCAGACGGGTGCACGCAGCTACGAATACCAAGACACCACCAAGTCTTACGTAGGTTTCCGTTGTGCACTTACCTTCTTGGGTCGTTCTATCAACGATTTCTAATCCACATCTGGATCGATAAAGCGAAAGGATACTGCACACTTGTTGTGCAGTATCCTTCCGCTTTGTGGGAAAAAGGTTGAATGCTTCAATTTTTTTTCAACAAAACTGTAACCTTTTCCCAAATCTCCATTATTGTGATTGTAACCTGGGTAAAAAATCCCAACGAACAACCATATTCTTTGTCTAACCATCAAAAAAATCCTGAACAATGAGCTTCCTGAAATCGAAAGGATTCAAGTACCTCAAAAACCTGATCATTGGCGTTGGTGCATCCGTAGTATTGCTTGGTGCACTCTTCAAAATTATGTCCTGGGAAGGTGCCGACTTTATGTTGACTTTTGGCATGATTGTCGAGGCCGGCCTGTTCTTTTTCTTGGGTGTAATTGGCCCTGATAAAGACTACTATTGGGAAAAATTGTATCCAGGTTTGGATAGCTACAATTCCCCAATTCAGCCAATTACGGCTGGTATCTCTACGGTAACTACACCTGTAAATACTCCAGCACTGAATGGCGAAGTGGTAGAACAACAATTGGGCGGTATGTTGCAAGAACTGCAAGGCATGTCTAGAAGCCTGGGTTCTTTGAAGGCGCTGCAAGAGGTTGACTTCTCTGGCACCAAAGAACAACTCAAGTCAATGAACAACTTCTACACCAAGTTGAACGAAGCTATGGCTGACTTGACTGATTCTGCCGAAGAAACCAAAGTGGTAAAAGAAGGCTTGACGGAGTTGAACAAAAACATTTCCAAGCTGAACACAACTTATTCTTCGCTGAATAATGTATATGGCTCGGTGATCACGGCAATGGCCAACGTTCGCCAAGGGTAATCGGTCCCGTTTCGGAATCATTTTTCTAACCCGGAAAAAAGAAAAAACATGTCAATTCCAAAGGAGCCGCGGCAGTTAATGATCAACATCATGTACCTCGTGTTAACTGCCATGCTTGCCCTCAACGTTTCTGCGAAGATCATCAATGCTTTTTTTGTGATCGATAAAGGGATCAAAACTTCAAATGCGCGCTTAGCCGAAGCCAACGAGTCTACAGTAAAGGACATGGATCGTAGGGCAGGTGAAAACAGAGAGCGCTACGGAAAGGTAGTATCCACTGCCCAACAGGTGCAAAGCAAATCCAAAGAATTCATCGCTTACGTGGAAACGCTACGTGATGCTATGGTGAAGGAAACTGGTGGATATTATGGAGAAGAAGATCATAACCACGCAGGCCAGCCCAAAGGGTATAAAAACAAAGACATTACGACTCGGTATCTCGTAAAAGAAGGCAATGGTGCAAAACTTGAGCAAAAGGTTAATGCAACTCGTGAAGAACTCATTGGCCTTATACGCAGTATGAAAGGTATAAAAGGGCTTGTCATCAAAGAGGAGGAACTGCAAGGTTTGGAAAACAGCATTGCACTGCAAATTACTGAAGGCAAGGATTGGAAAAAGGAAAAAGGTGTCAAAACCTGGTCAGAATATACTTTCAACCAGTTGCCATTGGCTGCTGCTTTCCCACTGTTGACCAAGTTCCAGAACGACATGAAGAGTTCTGAAGCTGCCATCCTCAATTACCTATCAGGCTTGATTGGTAAGTCGGAAGTGAAAGTTGACCAGTTTATCCCAATTTCTTCTCCAATCAAGAGTTACATCATTGCTGGAGAACAATTTGAGTCTACCATCTCTGTCGGTGCTACTTCAAAATCTTTCAACGACAATGTAAGCATCCGTGTAAACGGAGCAGCGCTGCGTGTTGAAAATGGTTCTGCAAAATATACCGCAGGTTCAAGTGAGCCAGGTGTAAGAACCTACAAAGTAGACATTGCGGTGAAAAACCCAACCACTGGTGAAGTTTTTTCTAACAGCGAAACCTTCGAATACGAAGTTGGTCGCCGTTCCGTAACTGTATCCGCCGATAAAATGAACGTGTTTTACATGGGGGTTGATAACCCTGTGACAGTAGCTGCCGCAGGTGTTTCTTCCAACGACCTTAAAGTAAGTGTTACGGGTAACGTTACACGTACTGGTGGTGGCGGCAACAAGTTTACTGTGAAAGGTACTTCTCCTGGTAAAGCAACGGTTACCGTTTCTGGTGGTGGTTTGAAGGCTACTTCATTCGAATTCCGGGTTAAACAAATCCCCGACCCAGTGGCTGAAATCAATGGTTCTACTGGTGGAGAAATCGGTAACGGGGTATTGAAAGCCCAAGGTGGGGTTATCCCAACTTTGAAAGGGTTCGATTTTGATGCTCGTTGCGACATCTTAGGTTACAATGTAATCTATGTGCCTCGTCGTCAAGACCCTATGCAAGCAGTTAACCCCGGAGGAGCGTTTGGTGGTCAAGCTCGTGGTCTCATCAACCAAGCAAAACCAGGCGACCAGTTCATCTTTGACAACATCCGTGCGAAGTGCCCAGGTGATGCTGCCGGTCGTAAGATCAACAACATTGCTTTCAAAGTACAGTAATGTAATTTTTTTGATTGCTTACTTATACTACTGTACCCAATAAACTCGTTTATTGGGTACACTTTTTTGTCAAAGTAAAAAGCAAGAATATGAAAATGGCCGCCAAATTATTCGGTCTTCTTTTTATCCTCTGTATCGCTGTTGCCCCTCTGACTGCGCAACAGATCGATATGATCCAAACGGAATCGGGCCCCACCGATGGTTTGCCCAATCCGATCGACGATGTGGTTGAGAGCAGCATTACGGCCAAAAAACGCGTGCTTCCCTACGACCAACCTCGTGAAGCAGACATTTTTTGGAAGAAGCGCATTTGGCGGATCATTGACGTACGGGAAAAAATGAACCTTCCGTTCGCTTACCCCAAACGTCCATTCGTACAAATTTTGCTGGAAGCGATCAACAACAAAGAGAAGCCTTTGCGCATCTTTGCTGATGAAGAATTCAAAACTCGTCTTGATACATCTGCTGTTAATGGCCTGCTGTACAAAATCGATACAGTGTTGGTGACTGACCCCGTCACTTACGAGCAAAAACAACAGATCATCAAAAGTGATGTCAATATCACCGAAGACGTACAGCGTATCCGCGTAAAAGAAATCTGGTTCTTCGACAAAGAGTCATCTACCATGCAGGTGCGTATCCTGGGCGTTGCTCCAGTATTGCCTGTAAAAACCTCTACAGGTGATAAGGTGGGTGAAAACGTGTTGTTCTGGATTTATTACCCAGATGCCCGTGAGTTGTTGGCACGTGAAAAAGTGTTCAACGACCAAAACGATGGTGCACCAATGACTTGGGAAGACGTATTTGAGATGCGCTACTTCTCCAGCTATATCTACAAAACTTCCAACGTAAAAGACCTGCGTTTGCAAGATCAGTTCACTGGCCGCGACCTGCTGCTGGAAGCTGACAAAATCAAGCAGGAAATTTTCAACTTGGAACACGACCTTTGGACTTATTAAGGAAGTGAAAAGTTAAAAGTGAATAGTGAAAAGCAAAGGCTCCGACATCGATGAATTCGATACGGAGCCTTTGCTTTTTGAATTATTATTTATCACTTATCACTTATCACTTATCACTTTTTAACTCTGCATATACTCCCAAGCACTCCGATACTCGCCCACCTGTTCGCAGTAAGTCAGGAACTCCCCATAAAATTTATTGTTCCCAATCGTGGCGCTATCACCCACAATGATCAATTGTTTGCGCGCCCGGGTCATGGCTACATTCATGCGCCGATAATCGCTCAGGAAACCAATTTCTCCCTTCATATTTGAGCGCACCAACGAGATAAAAACCACGTCTTTTTCCTGCCCTTGAAAACCATCGATGGTATTGATGTCCAAATCCAGTTTGCTCAGCAAGGGATCCTCCTTCAATTCTTCCTGGATGTGCATGACTTGTTCCCGGTAGGGTGAGATGATGGCGATGGAAGGTGGTTCTTTTTCCAAAAAAGCGTCCGCCAATTGGTACAAGTGTTCGCGCAGAATCTGGAACTCTTCCGGGTTGTACTTGCTCTGGTAAGCATGGTGCACCTTTTCATCAAAACCACAACCAGCAGTATCGATAAAAATAACCGGAGCGTTGAGTTCGATCTCCAATTGCCGATCCTTTACCTGGGGTGCCGCCATTAATTCGTTGTTGTAAAACTGGCGGTTGCTGAAGCCCATAATGGCTTCATTCATCCGGTATTGGATGTTGAGCAAGTTGACCTGTTCCAGGCGCTTGAGGCACTTTTCAATCATGGTGACATTGAAGCCCTTTTTAGCGGCCTCCAGAGATTTTACGGTTGGAGGCAACTGGAAAGGGTCTCCTGTAAGCACTACTTTTGATGCTTTGGTAATCGGGATCCAGGTGGCCGGTTCCAGGGCTTGCGCGGCTTCATCAACAATAACTGTGCGAAATTTGCGCTGATCGAGCACCGGATGGGCTGCGCCGACCAGGGTACAAGAGATGACTTGTGCTTCATCCAGAATCATATCGATCAGGCGTTGCTCCAGGGAGTTGGCCCAGGCAGAAAGCTCTGCTGCCTCCTGTTCCATTTTTTTGCGCTCTTCGTAGGCTTCGTAACCCCGTTTGCTGCGCAGGCGATTGGCTTGTCGACGGCATTCAGCAGCCTGGATTTTGACTTTTTTGACGTTTTTGCTCTCCGGGTGTTGGGAAATTTGGTACTCCAGGGTATGCCGTACAATGCTCTCATCTACCCTGGAAATATTGCCTACCCGAACTACACGCAAATCCTGCTCGGCCAGTTTTTCACTCAACAAGTCCACCGCAGTATTGCTGGGCGCAGTAACCAGCACCGTTTTTTCTCTTTCCGCCAGCAATTTAATGGCTTGCACCAAAGTGGTGGTTTTGCCCGTTCCAGGAGGCCCGTGGATGACGGCTACTTCTTGTGCAGCCAAAATTTGGGTTACGGCCAGATTTTGAGAAGGATTGAGTGTGGCTATTTTGATGGGTGTTTCGACCGGATTAAAATGAGGTGCTTTGTGCCCCAGAAGAACGGCACGCAATTCCTGCAAACGCCCCTTAGGCGCAGAGATGACCTTTTGCATGGCCTTCTCCATTTCGATGTAGGTGCGTTCGTCAAAAAGAATATCCACTGAGAGTTGCCCCATACCAATCCAGTCGGGCAGGTCGCGGGTGTTGAGAATGATCCGCATTTTGTCTTTGTCCACGTAATACACCACCCCATTGCGTTCCGGGTTGTGCACATCGCTGTGTTGGGTATAAAATCGTACGGTTTTACCCGCCCGAAATTGGTGCTCCTGCCCTTTACCCTGTGTGCGTTCTACCACCACAAATGCCCGTTCTCCAATGGTATACCCTTGCTGGATGGCATTTAAAGGATACCAGGCCAGACCTTTGGCTCGCCGCTGCTCTGGACTAAGGCTGTCCATCACTTTGCGATGCTGTTCAAAATCTTCCTTTTTTTCGATTTTTAACAATTCGAGGATATCGATCAATTCTTGCAGCTCATTCTCCATAAAAGTAAAGGTAAGCAACAAGTTGAAAATTTGAATGGTTGAGGAGGTTGAGAAAGTTGAGAAAGTTGAGGCTACCGCAGCAGCTTAGACAATGTCCTTGTCAAAAACGCTGCGGTAGCCTCAACTTTCTCAACTTTCTCAACCATTAAACTTTTCTCCCGCTTTATTGTAATTTCATGTTATGAGTACGACATCAAAAAAAGTCAAGCTGGCTGATCAGTTTTCTGCACTGAAAAATTTACCCGCATTTTTTGCCCTGATTTGGCAAACCGAACCACGGCTGGCAACCATCAATATCATTTTACGCCTCGTGAAAGCCGGAGCGCCTTTGCTTACCCTTTACCTCGGCAAGTTGATTGTAGACGAAATCATTCGCCTGATCAGTGCACCAGAAAAGGACTTAAGCCAGTTGTGGACCTGGTTGGGTGCCGAATTTGCCATTGTGATTGCTTCAGATTTTCTCAACCGGGGTATTGGCCTCACCGAGAACCTGCTTGGTGACCTGGTCTCCAACCGAACCTCGGTCGATATCATGCAACACGCCGCCAAGTTGGACTTGTTTCAGTTTGAAAACCCCGAGTTTTACGACAAGTTGGAACGCGCTCGCCGCCAAACCACCAACCGAACTGTATTGATGTCGCAAGTATTGACTCAATTTCAGGACATCATCACCATTCTTTTTCTGGGCGCAGGTTTGGTGGCCTTCAATCCTTGGCTGATTCTGATCCTGGTTGTCGCGGTGATCCCTTCTTTTTTGGGTGAATCTTACTTCAACCAACAGTCCTATTCCTTGTCCCTGAACTGGACGCCCGAACGACGGGAGCTGGATTACCTGCGCTTCATTGGCGCCAGCGACGAAACCGCCAAGGAGGTCAAAATTTTCAATCTCTCCAATTTCATCATTGAGCGTTTCAAAAAACTCTCGCATCAGTATTTTATAGCCAATCGCAAAATTGTGATCAAACGCTCTTTTTGGGGGCTTTTGTTGGCTGCTCTCGGCTCGGTGGCGTATTATGGTGCTTATGTGTTGATTGCCCTCCAAACGGTGGGCGGTCTGATTACTGTAGGGTCGCTTACTTTTTTGACGGGTTCTTTTCAACGTTTGCATGGCCTCTTGGAAGGAGTAATGACCCGCTTTTCAAAAATTGCCGAAAGCGCCTTGTACCTCAAAGACCTCTTCGATTTTTTCAACATCAAACCGGAAATTACCTCTAAGCCAGGCAGCCAACACTTTCCGGAGAAAATACAAAGTGGCTTTGTTTTTGAAAATGTCAGCTTCAAGTACCCCGACCAGGAACGTTGGGCCATTCGTAACCTGTCTTTTACCCTCAATTCGGGGGAAAAACTGGCACTAGTCGGTGAAAATGGAGCAGGAAAAACGACCTTGGTCAAACTACTGGCTCGTTTGTACGAACCTACCGAAGGGCGTATCCTCATTGACGGGGTCGACATTCGGGATTACGACCTCCAATCCCTGCGCCAAAACATTGGCATTATTTTTCAGGACTACATCCGTTTCCAATTGACCGCTGGCGAAAACATTGCCGTGGGAAACATCCTGCACAAAGACGAACTAGGCGACGTGCTCGAATCAGCTGAAAAAAGCCTTGCGAATACCGTCATCGAACAACTGCCTGAGCGCTACGAGCAAATGTTGGGTCGGCGTTTCAAAAACGGGGTGGAATTATCCGGGGGGCAGTGGCAAAAAATTGCCCTCGGTCGTGCCTACATGCGCGACGCCCAACTCTTGATTCTGGACGAGCCCACTTCCGCCCTGGAAGCCCGCGCAGAACACGAAGTTTTTCAACGTTTTGCTGAATTGATCACCGGAAAATCGGCAGTGTTGATTTCGCACCGTTTTTCCACCGTGCGGATGGCCGACCGTATTTTGGTACTGGAAAATGGCCAATTGGTTGAAATTGGTAGCCACGAAGAGCTCCTGGCAAAGAAAGGAAAATACGCAGAACTGTTCACCCTCCAGGCAAAAGGATACCTG
>JAAFHQ010000239.1 GCA_013298445.1 Chitinophagales bacterium
TTCGCCCCGGGCAATTCGAATTTGTTGTTCGACCAGGTCTAAACCGGTGATGTATTCGGTCACCGGGTGTTCCACCTGAAGACGGGTGTTCATTTCGAGGAAGTAAAAATTCAGGCCAGCATCGACCAAAAACTCAACAGTTCCGGCTCCGAGGTACTGACAAGAGCGGGCCACATTTACAGCAGCTTCCCCCATCGCCTTACGGATTTCCGGGGTCAATACCGCAGAAGGGGCTTCTTCAACTACTTTTTGATGTCGCCGTTGCACACTACATTCGCGTTCGAATAAGTACACAACATTGCCGTGAGCATCTGCCAATACCTGGATTTCGATGTGTCTAGGTTCAATAACGTATTTTTCTATAAACACTGAACCATCGCCAAATGCGGATGTGGCTTCGCTGATGGCACGAGTCATTTGTTCCGCCAGTTCAGCTTCGTTTTCTACCACCCGCATTCCCTTTCCACCACCACCAGCCGAAGCTTTGATCAAGATAGGGTAACCTACCGTTTGGGCAATGGTCTTTGCTTCAGCCACGTCGCTAATGGAGTGGTCTACCCCGGGTACCATAGGGATATTGTATGCTTTTACGGTTTCTTTGGCGGCCAACTTACTGCCCATTACATCAATGGCATGAGGAGTGGGGCCAATGAAGGTCATGCCTGCGTCGGTAACCGCCTGGGCAAAACTGGCATTTTCACTCAAAAAGCCATAACCTGGATGGATGCCATCTACACCCAGTTTTTTGGCAATTTCAATGATTTTATCTCCTTTTAGGTAGGATTGATTAGAGGGCGCAGGCCCTAACAGCACTGCTTCATCGGCAAAACGGACATGGGGGGCATTTCGATCGGCTTCAGAATATACAGCTACGGTTTTGATGCCCATCTTTTTGGCACTACGCATCACCCGCAGCGCGATTTCGCCACGGTTGGCGATGAGTATTTTTTTCATGGTTGGTGCTTCGTTTGATCGGGTGTAAACTAAGTAAATTCTCTTTTTCTGCCAAATGACACTTGTCATAAGTAGCAATGAGAGAAGTTTTTAAGATTTTTTTAAAAAAAATAAATAAGATAAATAAGATAAAAAATTGATTTTCAAATGGTTTTGTTGTTTCGTTGGTGATAGCAATGCTTTCAAAGTGTAAAAAATACACAAACACGCAATTTTACTATTGACATTTTAAAATCCTTACCCTATTTTTGTGCTACAGTATTTTACAGTGTTCTATTGGGGGCTGTCCGTTTGAGGGCAGCTTTTTCTTTTTTAGGCCATTTGGTCAACCTAAATCTACTCCTTGTTATTCTTGCCAATTAATTTTCAGTAAACTATGACTTTCGGATAACTCCCAATCCAATCTTATTTTCATATCTTTTGGCTGTATTTAGGCTTACCCCAAATTCAACATCTTCACAGCATTATCTTTTAAAATCAGTGGCTTCACCTCGTCCTTAAATCCAGCGACTTCAAAGTCTTTCAACCAGCGTTCCGGCGTAATCAGCGGAAAATCGGTACCGAACAGCATCTTGTTTTTTAGTTGAGTATTCGCGTATTGGATCAATTGTGGGGGAAAGTATTTCGGCGACCAACCTGACAGATCAATGTACACATTTGGCTTGTGCAAACACACCGACAAGGCTTCATCTTGCCAGGGCCAGGAAGGATGGGCGATGATGATGGGGGCATCGGGAAAATCAATGGCTACATCATCGAGATGGATAGGGTTGGAGTATTCCAGGCGTAGTTTTCCACCTGCCCGAACTCCTGTGCCAAAGCCCGAGTGACCACTGTGGAACAACATCGGCAGTCCTGCCCCGGCAATTTCTTCGTACAGGTGGTACGCCATGCGGTCGTTGGGGTGAAAACCCTGCACGGTAGGATGGAATTTGAATCCCTTTACTCCAAATTCTTCAATCAAACGCCGGGCCTCGCGGGCACCCATGCGCCCCTTGTGTGGGTCGATGCTGGCAAAAGGGATGAGCACATCTGCATTCTCCAGAGCAGCTTCGGCAATTTCTTCGTTGGGAATGCGGCGACGGCCCAATTCATATTCAGCGTCAATGGTGAACATCACGAAGGCCATCTTGATGGAGCGGTAGTAGTCCGCCGTTTCCTGAATCGTTGGCCGATGGCTGGATTTGAAGTATTTGGCAAATGCCTCGTCAAACTCCGGGCGGTAGTCATCGTGGGGTTGGCGACAGGATACTTCGGCGTGGGTATGGACGTCGATGGCGATGATCTCGGATAGGTTGATGGACATGTGTTTGTTTTTTTACCACCTAAGAAACTTAAGGCACTCAAGGAATCACCTCAGGAGAATGCGCAAACTGTGTAAAGTTTTTGTCAATGCAAATCTGTATAAATTTGCTCAACCAAGTCCGGGTGGTTGGCCAAAACCTGGCGTTGATTGATTGAGCCTTTATCCGTAATTTCTCCCTTGTCCATCGACAATTGGAAATCGGCAAAAACTGCTCGTTTGATCAACGTTGAACTGCCCGTACTTTGTTTCGCAAAACGCTCCAACAAATCCTCCAATGCCGCTAAAACTACCGGATTGTTGACGATTTGCTCTAAATTCACCCCCATCTTCAAACCCGCCAGACGCCGACAATAATTCAACTCCGGAAAAACAATTGCCCCCACAAAAGGCCGGTCATGCCCAGTGATCACCACATCTTGGATCAATCCCTGGGCCTCGGTAATGAACTTTGCGCGAAGCACTCCCACACTCACCCAAGTGCCTGTATCCAGTTTAAAGTCCTCCGAAATCCGGCCATCAAAGATAAACCCGGCATTGGGATCGTGTGCATCCACAAACTTCAAGGCGTCGCCTGTGCAATAAAACCCCTCGGCATCAAAGGCCTTAGTCGTTGCCTCCGGATTGCGCCAATAGCCGGGCGTAAGATTGGGGCCACGGAAACGCACCTCGGTTTTTCCGGCATTTGGAATTAGTTTCATTTCCAAACCAGGCACTGGTGTCCCTAACATCCCCGAAAAACTCCCGTAATGGATGTTGAACATGCAAGATGGGCTGGCTTCGGTCATTCCCAACCCAGTAGAGATCAACAAACGTTTTCCGGTCGTTTCGTATGCCAACTGTTCCAGTGCGTCCCAAACGTGCTGGGGCATTCCTGCCCCAGCGTAAAACAGCAATTGTAAACGGCTGAAAAAGAAACGACAAAGTTCTGAATCAGCCTGTAAGTAATGTACCAGTTCTTCAAAGCCTTTGGGTACGTTGAAATATACCGTAGGCGCTATTTCTCGCAGGTTTTGGAGGGTGAGTTGTAGCCCGGCAGGTGTGGGGTTTCCGGCATCAATGTACAAGGTTCCTCCATTGTACAGGGTTAGGCCAAAATTGTGATTGCCCCCAAAAGTATGGTTCCAGGGCAGCCAGTCGATCAGGGTCAGGCCGCCATTTTTGAAAAAGGGAAAAGTTTGGGTGATTTGTTGCCAATTGCTGCTGATGTTGCCGTGGGTGTTGATGACACCTTTGGGCACCGAAGTGGACCCGGATGTAAACAAAATTTTGGCAACGGTTTCGGGTTTGATTTGGTGATGCGCTGCCTCAACCGACGGGCTGATCGGGGTTTGTAAAATTGCTGAAAAAAGCAGGTTTCTCGGTGCCGCGTCATTGACCACCACAACTTGTATGTTAGGGCAAACCGCAGCAATTGCAGGAGCAAATGCACGCCCGTTTTGTACAAAAATCAAGCCAGGCGTTAAGGTTTCCATCACATGCCTGAACTTGGCATAATCCGTAGAGCGCAAAGCGTACGCTGCAGTAACAACGGAATATGGCATACCGATGTGCAAGGCAGCCAGGGCCATCAAGCCGTGCTCAATGCTGTTTTCGGATAAAATAGCGAGTGGCCGCTCAATCGAAACTTCGGTTTGTTGTAAAAAAGAGGCCAACCTGCACACCTGATTGTAGGTATCTCGATAATTCAGGTGCTCCCACTCGCCATCCTGGTTTCTTTGGGCAATAAAGGTGCGTTCGGGTGAATGTTCTGCCCAGTATTGTAGTCGCTCGGTGAGGCGATACGGCCCTGATTCCAGTTCAACACGTGAACGAAGGAGGATGCTGCCATCCGCAGCCTCTTCACGTTGGATGTCTACCTCGACTAGTGGAATCTCCAAAAAGGGTGTTGCTTTCAGGTTCATTCCCCTACTTTTTTAGCCCGGCCTTCCAAAAAATCAACCAGCCGCTGCTTGGCTTCCGGTGCATCCTGGGCAATGGAAGCCATTAGTGCCTCCATCATTAAACCATTGTCGTGGCCAGCCTCAACGATGCGGGGTAAAACCTGGACTAAGGCAAAATTGGTCATGCCCACATTGCTGCATATTTTCTGGGCCAATTCCATGGCTTTGTCTAGGCCAGTTCCTTCCTCAACAAAGTACTGCGACAATCCAATCTGGTAGCCCTCTTCCGCTTGATAAACCCGCCCAGTTAGCATCATGTCGGTCATCCGGGCCATGCCAATCAATTTGGGTACCCGCACTGCAGCACCTCCGCCTACAAAAATACCCCTTTGTCCTTCCGGCAAGGCATAAAAAGTAGAGGCATCGGCTACCCTGATGTGGCAGGAGCTAGCCAGTTCTAGGCCTCCACCTACACAAGCTCCGTGGATTGCGGCAATCACCGGGACAGGGCCAAACTGCACTTTATCCATGACTCGATGCCACATGCGGGAATGGTAAACGCCTTGCGCTGCATTGCGTTCTTTGATGGAGGACAAGTCTAATCCTGAACTAAAATGTTTGCCTTCCCCATAAATGATGGCGCATTTGATGCCAGGGGGCATTTGGTCAAAAACCTGTTCGAGCGCTAAGATGGCTTCGTCGTTCAGCGCATTGCGTTTTTCGGGCCGATTAAGGCCAATGATCAGGATTTGATCCTGGAGCTCAATTTTTAAAGTATCGCTGTACATACGAAGTTATTTTGCAGCCATTCGAATGGCCCCATCCAAGCGGATGACGGTACCATTCAGCATTTGGTTTTCAATGATGTGTTGAACGAGTGCGGCAAATTCGGAAGCTTGCCCCAGCCGGGAAGGAAAAGGCACCTGTTGGCCCAGAGAAACCCGGGCTTCTTCTGGTAAGTTGGCCAAAAGAGGGGTTTCAAAAATCCCTGGGGCAATGGTCATTACCCGAATTCCCATACGAGCAAATTCCCGGGCCAGGGGTAGGGTCATGGCTACGATACCTCCTTTGGAAGCCGCATAAGCAGCTTGTCCGATTTGCCCTTCAAAGGCAGCTACCGAGGCGGTATTGATGATGACGCCGCGTTCGCCACTTGTTCCGGGAGGGTTGCTTTGCATGTGTTCAGCCAAGAGCCGAATCACATTAAAAGCCCCCAGCAAATTGATCTGGATGACTCTAGAAAAAGAAGCAAGAGAATGTATCCCATTGCGGCCCAAAACCCGTTCCGCAGGGCCAATGCCAGCACAATTGACCACTCCATCGAAGCGAGCAAAGTGTTTTAAACCTTCGGCCAAGGCATTTTTTACACTGGCTTCATCGCTGACATCGGTGGCCACAAATTTTGCTTTGGGGCCAAGTTGTTGCTCGACTTGGGCACCCGCTTCTGCGTTGATGTCCGCCAATAAAACCTGTCCACCCTGCGCGATGACCATTTTAGCCGTTGCCAAACCCAGGCCAGATGCTGCACCCGTAATAAAAAAAGTATGGTTTGATAGGATCATGTTCTAAAATTTAAGGGCTAAACCGCGGCTCTTTCAGCTAAAATCCGCTGATAGGGTTTTAATCCCAGCCAAAAACAAAGGATTGTGGCTACCCCACCAATCAAATAGAGTGCAACTAAAGAGTAACGAATCATACCTTCATCGTGAAAGACCGAATCGGTAAAAAAGGCCACCACATAAGGGCCGCCACCCATGCCCACCATGTTGATGAAAAACAGGAAGATAGAGGAGGCCAATGCTCTGACCCGATTGGGCATTAATTCTTGTACTGCCGCTGCGGCTGCTCCCAAAGGGAACGCCATGAAAAATGCGGGAATGGCCAGACTCAGTAAAATCAAGTCGGGGTTACCTAGCAAAAAATTACCGGCTGAAACCAGGATGCCTACTCCGGAAATGATCCCCACATACACGCGTCCAGCTTTGGCGCCCTTACGAACATATCGGTCTGCCAACCAACCGCCTACCAATACGCCCAGGCCAGAAAAAATGGTCACAATCAAGCCAAATTTTAAGCCAATGACGGGCATAGCCCAATCAAATGTGCGGTTGAAATAAGTTGGAACCCAGGCGGAAGTACCGTAGTTGGCAAAAGCAGTGAAAGAAGTGCCTAGCACAATGGCGGAATAGGCGCTGCGGTTTTGCCAAATGATTTTTAGTGCTTCACTTAGACTTGGTTTCGCTATTTTTTGCTGTTCCAGGGTTTCTTTTCGGTCTGGTTCTTTAATGCTCATTACCAGCAATGCAATCAATAATCCGGGTAAACCAATGTAAAAAAACATCAACTGCCAGGGGTAAATGGACCCAAAAATTGGAATTTGCACCATGCCTTCAGTAGGCAAGGCACTGATCAAACCTGCACCGACTAATATGGCTAAGCCCATGCCCAAAAACACGCCCATAGAATAGGTACTCAAGGCCCGAGACAATTTGCTGGGTGGAAAATAATCTGAAATAAGTGAATAAGCAGAGGGGGATAAAGTCGCCTCGCCCACACCTACACCCATTCGAGCAAAGAAAAATTGGGTGTAGTTTTTGATGCCACCGCAAAGTGCTGTCATCAAACTCCACATCGTCACCCCGGCAATGATGATGTTCCGCCGGTTGAACTTGTCGGCAAAATGCCCAATAAAGATGCCAAAAAGGGTATAAAACAAGGCAAAGCTAAAACCCATGAGCAAACTCATTTCGGTGTCGGATAAATGCAAATCCCGCTTGATCGGGCCAACCAGCAGCGCTAAAATCTGGCGGTCGATAAAGGAAGAAACATTGGCCAGCATGAGTACGATGACAACGTACCAGGCATAGCGCAGCTTTGCAGGTTGAGGGTCAGACATGGTGTAGGCGATTGGTGATGTAGGATATTGACAAATATAAGGAAACCTGATTCTCGCACCTAGCTTTAGGCCGCTTTTTTATGTAGCGTGGCTAAAATTTTCACACGGGATTAATGCACTAGTTGTTAAACCAAAGTTAAACCTGGGAAAAAAATCGCGGCAGACTGGATTGTTCCAGGAAATAATTGTAGTTTTGACAATTATAAAATAAATGTACATTTTACTATTGTACATTTTCCACCAAGGAATTTAAGATTGGTTTTATACATTATTAGTGTTTAATGTGGAGCCGGTGAAGTGCCGGCTCCTTTTTTTACTCAAAACTGAGGTAATCGTTGAAGAAGGGCAAAAGGTCATTCAGCACCCGTCCATCTTTATTCCAGATTTTATTGCCGTGATCACCTATGTATTCTTCGGTGTAGTGATTGATGCCTAGGTTTTCCAGGCGTTGACTAAGCATTCCGATTTGAATGGGAAAACGTGGGGCATCGTTGCGCCCCCAATCCATTTTGATGGCAGTCAATTTCCGCAGATTGTTAGCATATTTGTCAACCATATAAACTGGCATGTTTTGCTCCCATTTTTCCAATACAGCCTGATTGACGACCATTTTATCGCCCTCATAAGTGAAAGGTAGATCGCAATAAAAGGGCGCTTTGGCAGGATTGGGTGACCAGGCCCGGGCTACGGCCACTAAAACTTTAGGGTAATACGTTCTTTTCAATTCTTCCAGGGTCTTGATGTTCTGTAGCTCACGATAAGAGGTGCTATTCGGCCCAAATTCCTTAACAAAAGCCAACAAACCCGGGCTAAGCGCATAAACACTGCTGAACACTTCGGGGTGCAACATCCCAATCTTAAAGGCGCCATAACCGCCCATGGAATGCCCGCCAATGCCCCTGCTTTCCCGTTTGGCCAGGGTGCGGAAATTTTTGTCCATGTGGCTAACCAGTTCCTGGGTGGTAAAATCGACCCAATTGCCCGTCAGGCTAGAATTGCTGTAAAAACTGCCTTCATACAGGGTGTACTGACTGGCAATAACCAGGATAAAAGGCCGGATTTTTCGTGCGCTGATGCCCTGATCCAAAATCATTTTTATGTTGGGGCTAATGCTATCGGTGCCCATAAAACCATGCAAATAATAGATGACCGGGTAACGCTGATTGTTTTGCTCGTACTGGGGCGGGAGGTAAACGGAGATTCGGCGAT
>JAAFHQ010000240.1 GCA_013298445.1 Chitinophagales bacterium
AGGTGCTGATGATGCAGCCCAATTACGACTACCGCGCCATCAGCAACAACCCTGACGAAGCGCGTTCAGTGGCCGAAGCTTTTGCCAGTTCCACCCTCTGGGGCTTCAAAGTAGAAGCCGAAGAAAACGGCAAAGCACTGGTCGATTTTACCCCTTTCCTCCTGCGCGACGCCCACGGCGTAGCCAATCGCTTGCGTACCTCCCGCCAGGGCAGTTACAATGTGGATGCAACCCGCTCCGCTATTTTCCTGGAACGCACCAAAAATTTCCCTAAAAACAGCGAGTTTGAAGCGCTGATCACCTTTACAGGCGATCCGCAAGGCGAATGGATTCGTTCAGTGACGCCTAGTCCAGATGCGGTCACCGTGCGCATGCACCACAGTTTGATCGAACTCCCCGATGCCAATTACAAGCCCCGCATCTACGATCCACGCGCTGGCTACTTCATGACGGGCTACCGCGATTACGCTACGCCCATTGAACAGCCAGTGTTCAAACGCTTCATTACCCGCCATCGCCTGGAGAAAAAAGACCCCAAAGCCGCCATCAGCGACCCGGTGGAACCCATCATTTATTACCTGGATCGTGGCGCACCAGAGCCCATCAAATCGGCCCTGCTCGAAGGTGCCCGCTGGTGGAACCAGGCCTATGAAGCAGCAGGATATCGCAACGCCTTCCGGGTGGAAGTGCTTCCCGAAGGCGCCGACCCCATGGACGTGCGTTACAACCTCATCAACTGGGTGCACCGCTCTACCCGGGGTTGGAGCTATGGTAGTTCGGTGACCGATCCGCGTACGGGCGAGATCATCAAAGGGCATGTCTTGCTGGGCTCGTTGCGGGTGCGGCAGGATTTCCTCATCGCGCAAGGTATGATCGAAGCTTATGAGAATGGCACCAACCCCGATCCACGTTTGAAAGAAATGGCTCTGGCGCGTTTGCGGCAATTGTCGGCGCACGAAGTAGGGCATACCCTGGGGTTGGCGCACAATTTTGCAGCCAGCGTAAAAGACCGCTCCTCGGTAATGGATTATCCGCATCCGCTGATCACACTGGACAACCAAGGCAAAATTGACTTCTCCAAAGCTTATGCAGTAGGGATTGGGGACTGGGACAAACGCAGCATCACCTACGGCTACCAGGACTTCCCAGAAGGAGTAGACGAAGCGGCTGGTTTGAAAAAAATCCTGGACGACAACATCAAAATGGGTTTTCAATACATCACCGACGAAGACTCTCGTGCCCCAGGTGGTGCGCACCCAGCTTCCCACCTTTGGGATGAGGGCAAATCGGCACCCGAGGAATTGCGCCGCATCATGCAGGTACGCCAAAAAGCCTTGAATGGTTTTTCGGAGAAAAATATTCCCGTAGGTGCACCCATGGGGACTTTGGAAAGTGTATTGGTTCCAGTCTATTTGGCCCACCGTTATCAAGTGGAAGCAACGGCCAAACTGGTGGCTGGGGTGAACTACACTTACGCCGTGCGCGGTGACGGACAGGCAACCAACCAAATGATCGACGATGCCGCCCAGCGTGATGCCCTCAATGCCTTGATTGCTACCCTCGATCCTCAATTTTTAGCAATTCCAGAAAAGGTGATTGCCCTGATTCCACCTCAGCCCAGTGGTTATCGCCGCGATCGCGAGTTGTTCAAGGTAAACACAGGCTTAACTTTTGACCCCATTGCTGCTGCCGAAAGTTCGGTGGAACATACCCTGGATATGTTGTTGCATCCCCAGCGGTTGGCCCGCCTGATTGAGCACAGTGCCCGCGACAACAAACGGATGAACCTGGCTGATTTGTTTGATGCCCTGTTTTCAGCCGCACAAAAAGACCGCAGTCCAAATACTTACCTGCAAGAGCTGAACCGCGTGGTGGAAAAATCCCTGCTGCATCACCTCCTCAATCTGGCTGGTGACAAAGAAATCAACCAACAAGTGGCGGCCCACGCTTTGCTGCGCATCCGCAAATTGGAGGAAGATTTGAACACCCGAGCCTTGGGCGACGTAAACCAAAGGGCGCACAATGAGTACCTAAGAGAGCAATTGCGTACATTCCGCGCTGATCCCGCTACCTTTAAAGTGCCTGCTGGGCCGGCGATGCCGGATGGTGCGCCGATTGGTTGTGATTGGGAATGAAGATGGTGAGGGCAACCGTAAAGGCTGCCCTCACCATCATTGCCCCCACACTACTGGACACTTTACTCGGAGGACATGAATTGCCACGTGCTTTAGCGCGTGGTTAGCAGGATTTTTTAAAATGGGCTTTAGCCCTCGCTTAATATTGATGCTAGGACTAAAGTCCATTAAAAAGGTAGTCTGCATCCACGCGCTAAAGCACGTGGCAATTCATGTCCTTCGCTTCTGAAATACAAAATGTCCAGTAGTATGGATTGCTCCCCACGATGGGCAACCACAAAGGGTTGACCTTACGCTGCTACATCACAAAGCACCACCGCTTTGCGCAAGCTGTCTAATTTATCTTGTGCGATCGGAATAAACTCCTGCGCCACAAAATCTTTGTAGCCCGTTGCAGCAATCGCTTTCATGATCGCGGGGTAATTCAACTCCTGGCTATCGTCGATTTCGTGCCTTCCAGGTACGCCCGCAGTATGGTAATGTCCAAAATACTTGTTGTACTTTTTAATGGTGGCAATAACGTCACCTTCCATGATTTGCATGTGGTAGATATCGTAAAGCAACTTCATGTTAGGGTTCCCCATTTTTTCGAGCAAAGCTACCCCCCACTCCGTTTTGTCGCATTGGTAATCCTTGTGGTTGACCTTGCTGTTGAGCAGTTCCATCACGAGGTTGATGCCCAGTTTTTCCGCTTGTTTAACGATGGGGTCCAATCCCTTTGCGCAATTTTCCAGCCCCTCAGCGTCACTTTTTCCACGGCGATTGCCCGAAAAAACGATGATGTTGGGAATACCTGCGTCAGCCGCTTTTTGCAGCAGTTCGGGGAACATGCTCTGGTACTTGGCGTGGTTGTTGATGTCGTTGAACCCATCCGTAAGGCTGATGAAAGGGGCATTGCCCATGGCACAGGTCAGGCCATGTTTTTTCAGAATGGGCCAATCGCTTGGGCCCACTATTTCAATGGAAGTAATGCCCATGTCTTTGACCTTTTCGGCCATGACATCCATTGCAAGGTCATTAAAACACCACTTGCATACCGAGTGTTTAAAAGGTGCTTTGGTATCCATGTTGTTTTCATTTTGCTGATTGCTCCCCAACATGGCACCCATGGCTGGGGCTTGTAAGGCTGCCAAACTCAGCAAACCCGTGTTGATAGCTTCTCGTCGATTCATGCTTTTTGATTTATAGTTTGGAACAAAGTTGAAATCAGGTGGGCTTGATTTTATTCAAGGGCAATTTAAGCAAATGAAATGTCAAAAAAACCTTTATCGCACAACAAAAAAATAATTTGAAATTTCTCGTACAAACGTTAAATTAGCACTCTACTTAAAGTCTGATTTGTGGCACGTTAGATGGAACTAAAAACACATTAGATAAGTTTGTATAAAAATTGATGAAATAAAGGAGGTAGCAGAAAATCCAATAGAGTATGCACGGGTAAAGCCTTAACCCGGATTAAAACTAGGCACTTAAAACCCTCAATTGCTATGGCATTTATTGGAATCTTATTCGCACTCGGAGTGGTAGTATTATTGGTTGCGAGTATGTGGAAACTGTATGAAATGGCTGGTAAACCTGGCTGGGCATCCATTGTTCCCATTTACAACCAACTGACCATGTTGGAAATTGTTGGCAAACCCTGGTGGTGGATATTGTTGATGCTCATCCCCTATGTAGGTATGATCTGGGGTATCTGGGCATTAAACCTGTTTGTAAAAAGTTTTGGGAAAAGCGAAGGTTATACCATCGGTTGCCTTCTTTTGCCATTCATCTTCCTTCCAATGTTGGCTTTCAACAAAGACACCCAATTTATTGGTTTGAATGGAGCAACTGCCACTGCACGGGTTGAATCAAACGATGACTTATTGGATGATCCAATTTAATTTTTGCTGAATAAACTTTTGAAACCTTTTCTTAGAGGTAGTATGGCTGGCAAAATCGCAATGGCTGTACTACCTCTTTCTTTTTAAACGCCGAACAAAATCCTGTAAAAACGCGTATATAATTGGGCTGAACCATCAAAGATTCGGAGAAAATTGTACTTTTGCACCGCCCTTAGGGAGGGAAATGAAATAAAGTTACGTTTCCCTTCTTTACCAAAGATTACTTTTGTTTCACTACCATAAAAACTCATCAGCAGCCATGCCATTTGATCTCGACATGCTGAAGGCTCATTATGAGTCGCTTCCCGCAAGAGTAAATGCGGCTAAGCAAGCGTTGGGACGTTCCCTGACGCTCACCGAAAAAATACTCTACGCCCACTTACACGCCGATTCTCCGTTGCAGAGTTATGCTCGTGGTAAAGACTATGTTTTCTTTGCTCCAGACCGGGTAGCCATGCAGGATGCAACGGCACAAATGGCTTTGTTGCAGTTTATGATGTGTGGTCGTAGCAAAACGGCTGTACCCAGTACTGTACACTGTGATCACTTGATCTTGGCCAAAGATGGCGCCAACACCGACCTCAAAACGGCGGTTGACGTCAACTCCGAAGTATACGACTTCCTCTCTGGCGTATCCAACAAATACGGCATCGGTTTTTGGAAACCAGGTGCCGGGATTATTCACCAAACCGTACTCGAAAATTACGCATTCCCTGGTGGCTTGATGATCGGTACCGACTCCCATACACCTAATGCGGGTGGTTTGGGCATGTTGGCCATCGGTGTAGGTGGTGCCGATGCGGTAGACGTGATGGTAGGCATGCCTTGGGAACTCAAGATGCCCAAGCAGATTGGCGTGAAGTTGACCGGCAAACTGAGTGGATGGGCTTCTCCTAAAGATGTAATCCTGAAAGTAGCCGGTATCCTGACTGTAAAGGGTGGTACTGGCGCGATTGTGGAATATTTTGGCGAAGGCGCGCAGTCAATGTCTTGTACGGGTAAAGGTACCATCTGCAACATGGGTGCGGAAATTGGTGCAACCACTTCTACCTTCGGCTACGACGAATCCATGAGCCGTTACTTCCGCGCTACCGAGCGTGATGATGTAGCTGATTTGTGCGATTCAGTAAAAGAATACCTGACTGGCGACGCTGAGTGCTACGCCAATCCTGAAAAATACTTCGATCAGGTGATCGAAATTGACCTGAATACCCTGGAGCCACACGTCAACGGCCCATATACTCCTGATTTGGCCTGGCCAATTTCTGAGTTTGCGAAAGCGGTAAGAGACAATGGCTACCCACAAAAATTGGAAGTAGGTTTGATCGGCTCTTGTACCAACTCTTCATATGAAGACTTGGATCGTGCTGCCTCGGTAGCGCGTCAGGCAAAAGCCAAAAAACTGGTGGCCAAAGCAGAATTCACCATCACTCCAGGTTCGGAGCAGATCCGCTACACCGTAAACCGTGATGGCCAATTGGCTACTTTTGAAGAAATTGGTGGGGTAGTGATGGCCAACGCTTGTGGTCCTTGTATCGGTCAATGGTCACGCCATACCGATGACCCAACCCGTGCCAACTCGATCATCACTTCCTTCAACCGCAACTTCTCCAAGCGCAACGATGGCAACCCACAAACCCGTTCGTTTGTGGCTTCACCAGAAATCGTAACAGCATTTGCCATTGCGGGTGACTTGACTTTTAACCCACTGACCGATACCTTGATCAACGAGGATGGAGTAGCTGTAAAACTTGATCCACCAACTGGGGTAGAGTTGCCAGCGAAAGGTTTTGCCGTAGAAGATGCGGGTTATCAGGCTCCAGCTGCTGATTCCAGTGAAGTGGTGATCAGTGTTTCGCCTACTTCCAGCCGCTTGCAATTGCTCACTCCGTTTAAAACGATCACCAACGATCAGGTAAAAGGGATGCGCATTTTGATCAAGGCCAAAGGGAAGTGCACCACTGACCACATTTCGATGGCTGGTCCTTGGTTGGAGTTCCGCGGACACCTGCAAAACATCTCCAAAAATACCTTCATCAGTGCCATCAACTACTTCAACGGCGAGACCAACAAGGTGTTGAACCTGGTGACCAATGAATACTTGGCAGTGCCAGATTCTGGTTTGGCTTACCGCGATGCGGGCGTCAGTACGGTGGTATTCGGTGAAGAAAACTACGGTGAAGGTTCTTCTCGCGAGCACGCGGCGATGCAGCCTCGGTTCCTGGGTGTGAAAGCAGTAGTGGTTAAATCTTTCGCACGTATCCATGAAACCAACCTGAAAAAGCAGGGCATGCTGGCGCTGACTTTCGCTAATCCAGAAGATTACGAAAAAATCCGTCAGGATGATTCCATCGATATCGAAGGCTTTGAAACCATGGCACCCGGCAAATCCATCAACATGGTCTTGAACCATTCCGATGGCACTTCCGACAGCATCGAACTGCTGCATACCTACAACGAGCAGCAAATCGACTGGTTGCGCGCTGGTTCAGCCTTGAATAAAATTCGTCAGGAAATGGGCGTGGCCTAAGCTTACGAGCATTTTTAGATCGGATGTTCAGAAAGCCTCTCAGGAAACTGGGGGGCTTTCTGCATTTTATAACTTATCTTTCAGCAAACAAATAAAAACATGCAGTACTTAAAACTTTGCACATTCCTGCTGGCGCTGGGCGTTTTGCTAGGTTGTGAATCTGGAACCAAAACAACACAAAACACCAGCACCAAAGCCGCCAAAACCTACGCTGCGTTCATTGGCACCTATTCCAAAAAGGAAGGGCATGTGGATGGCAAGGGTGAAGGCATTTATTTGTACCAATTGGATAGTGCTACGGGCTACCTGGACAAAATCGGAGTGCAGGATGGCATAGTCAATCCTTCTTTTTTGACCCTTAGTGCCAATGGTAAATACTTGTATGCTGTGGAAGAAATCGGTTCCGATGTAGACGAAGCAGGCAGGGTAGTGGCTTATCGCCGTGCCGATGACCACCTTGAAAAAATCAACCAACAACCCACTTTTGCCTTTGCGCCTTGCCATGTCAGTACGGATAGCAAAAGCCGCTACGTATTTGTAGCCAACTATGTGGGTGTAATCGCGGTATATCCTGTAGCAGCTAACGGCGGGCTCGAAGCAGCTACTTTTCACGAAGCATTCCAGGGCAAAGGGCCTCATTCCCGCCAAGATGCCTCCCACCCACACAGCGTCAACCTCTCGCCTGATGAGCAATATTTGTACGTACCAGATCTGGGCACGGACAACATCTACACCTACAAAATCAATTACGATACGCCCCAAAAGCCATTGACCAAAATCGGAGCAACCAAGGTACATCCCACCAGCGGGCCTCGTCATTTCACTTTTCACCCCAGCCTGCCCAAAGCTTACGTGGTCAACGAACTCAGCTGCACCGTAACCTTGATGAATTGGGATAAAAACACGGGTAAACTGGATACGGTGCAAAGCATCAGCACCCTACCCGCCGATTTTAAAGGCAATAACAATTGCTCCGACCTGCACATCACTCCCAATGGCCAGTTTTTGTACGCAGCCAATCGGGGGCACAACAGCATTGTGGGCTACAGCATCGATTCCAACACCGGTGCCCTCAGCTTGATTGGTCATGCCTCCACCCAGGGTGAAGTACCCCGCAACTTTGCCATTTCGCCCGACGGTCGCTTTTTATACGCCGCCAACCAGAACTCCGACAACATCGTAATCCTGAGCATCGACAAGGATGGCAAGCTTAAATACCGGAAAGAGGAGAAGGTGTTTACGCCGGTGTGTGTGCAGTTCCAGTAATGATGAATGATGAATGATAAGTGATGAATCTAGAACCTCACATGGTGAGCAATTCATCATTCATCACTTATCATTCATCACTAAAATTACAATTTCATCTCCCAACCCTTCTCATACTCCCTTCCCCACAGCTTCATGGCCGTTTTGTTTTTGAGGATGTGGCCATTGCTGGAATCGCAGTTCAATACGCCGCCGTTGCGCAGAGCGATGTTGCCGAGTTGGGGGAGGAGAGTAGATTTGTGGCCTTCGATGATGGGGCAATTGAGCTTTTCTTTGCCTCGAATGCTTTCGATAAAGTTATTGAGGTGCAAGCTGTCCAACAGTTCTCCCATACCCATGGTATTGGTGCGTTGGGCTTCTTGCAGTTCAGTTTTGACGTCTTTGACCAGTTTATTCTCCAGGTCGTACACCTTGTAGTCGTCGC
>JAAFHQ010000242.1 GCA_013298445.1 Chitinophagales bacterium
ATCAATCAACAAAATAAGTGTTCGATTTTTTGTGCCAAAACCCTGGCATGGCCTTCGTTGGACTCTACAGAACTACCGCCTAAATGGGGGGTCAGCACAACATTGTGCGCCTTGCGTAAATACTGAAATGGCTCGGGAAGTTCCGCTGGTTTGAGGTTTTCAAAAGATTGCTCTTCGTACTCAAATACGTCCAAAGCCGCGCCCAGTACTTTACCCGACTGTAGGTTTTGCACCAAATCACTTGTATTCAACACCGTCCCGCGGGCAGTGTTGACCAGAAAAATGTTTTTTTGAAAGCGCTGCAAAAAAGTGTGGTCGACGAAATGGTAATTTTCCGGCAGATAAGGAATGTGCAAAGTGACAATATCGGCTTCCGCCCAAATTTGTTCCAGTGCAACTTCCTCTACCAGTTCGTCAGCGTAGTGGGTTTTAAATTTATCGTATGCGATCAGGCGGGCACCAAAACCGCGAATTTTTTGCGCAAAGGCCGAACCCATGTTGCCATAACCAATGATGCCAATGGTTTTTCCCTTGATTTCGATGCCCCGGTTGGCGGCTCGAACCCATTGGCCATCGCGAATTTGGCGGTCGGCCAGCCCCAGGTTGTTCATCAACATCAGGAGCATGCCAATGGCGTGTTCAGCTACCGTATCCCGGCTTCCTTCCGGTGAAGGGATCACTTTTATCCCTCGTTTTTCAGCCAATTCCACATCAATGTGCTCCAATCCGACCCCGCTGCGCGCAATAAATGCTAAATTTTCTGCACGATTGATGAGCTCGGCATCGATGCGCAAACGACTGCGCAGTACCAGGCCAAAACAATCGGATAATTGGGGCAAAAGTTCTTCTCGGGAGGTTTTGTAATGGGCTTCACATTCAAAACCCAATTCGCTAAGGCGTTGAAATAGAAAAGGGTGGGTGTTGTCAATAAAGATGACCCTTCTTTTTTTGCTCATGTATCAGATCCTTCAATTTTCAGACAAAATGTAAATATGCAGCGTCTTGCGCAATTGTGCAAGCAAAGAAGGACAACTAACAATTATTTAATCTATTCACACCTAGTAGTGGGGCAAAAATGAAGCGCTAATTTTTTTATCGCCCCCCACTGTTTGATTTTTCCCAATGGCAACATAACTTTGCGCTCCTGATCACTTCTTTTACGTAAGGTGTGATTTTATACAGAAGAGGGGAGAGAACGGGCTCGATGAACCTCTGGCAACCATATTCTGAGTGATGAGTGATGAATGATAAGTGATGAGTTAAATCGATTCATCATTTATCATTCATCACTCATCATTCAAAGAGTAACGGTGCCAAATCCCGCCATTAATGGGCATATAAAATCGCTTAGAGTCAATGGCTGAATCACCCAAACTTTGGAAGCTCTCCCAAGCTTTCCACTTGGAATGTGGCACTACGTTGCCGGAAATCGAAATCGCATACCATACCTATGGCCAACTTTCACCTGCTGGCGACAATGTCGTGTGGGTATGCCATGCCTTGACAGGCAATTCCGAGGCAGCGGACTGGTGGGATGGATTGGTAGGTGTGGGCAAACTTTTTGACCCTGAAAATTACTTCATCGTTTGTGCCAACATGTTGGGCTCCTGCTATGGGAGTACCGGCCCCTTGAGCATTAATCCTGCCAATGGTAAAGCCTACGGGCACAATTTTCCGCTGGTCACCGTACGCGATATGGTAGCAGCGCATGATTTGCTGCGGGAGGAACTGGGCATCCAAAAAATCCATGTAGCCCTGGGCGGCTCAATGGGGGGGCAACAAGTACTGGAATGGGGCATTCAAAAACCCGATTTGTTCGAGCACCTGGTGCTTTTGGCCACCAATGCTCTGCACTCGCCCTGGGGCATTGCGTTCAATGAATCGCAAAGGATGGCCATTTATGCGGACAGTACCTTGTTGGAAGAAAACAATCCTGAAGCGGGTAAAAAAGGACTGGAAACTGCGCGTTCCATTGCCATGTTGTCTTACCGCAGTTATGATACCTATCAGCTCTCCCAAACGGATGATGCCGATAAACTGGAGGATTTTCGGGCAAGTTCTTATCAACGTTACCAGGGTTTAAAACTTTGGCGGCGTTTTAATGTTTTCTCTTACCTGACCTTGAGTCGCGCGATGGACAGCCATAACGTGGGCCGAGGCCGTGGTGGTGTAGAAAAAGCACTCCAGGCGGTAAAAGCAAAAACGCTGGTGGTCGGTATTGCCACGGACATCTTGTTTCCGATTCGGGAGCAGGAGCAAATTGCCAAAGGGATTTCCGGTGCGCAATACACTGTCTTGGAAAGTATTTATGGCCACGATGGTTTTTTGGTTGAATTTCAACGCATTGAAACCTTGATCCGCCTTTTTTTATTCTCCCCGGAAGCTAAGGTAGACGCCAGCCCCAGGCCTTCGCAGGCTTGGACTGTGTCAAATGTGGCGCTGCCGGGGTCGGAAAAATTCTAATTAGCGTTGAGAAGTTGAGAGGTTGAGGAGTTGAGGCTGCCGCAGTGATTTTGACAATGTCCTTGTCCCAGTCACTGCGGCAGCCTCAACTCCTCAACTCCTCAACTCCTCAACTCCTCAACTCTTAATAATGCTCATTCAACTCGAACGTCTCGACGATGCCTTCAACCTGAAGGCGACTAACGAACAAGGAAATTCCGTAGAAACCGATGCTTCGCCAGCCATTGGCGGCGGCGGCAAGGGCATGCGCCCCATGGAAATGCTCTTGAGCAGCCTCGGAGCTTGCAGTTCCATTGATGTGATCGATATCCTGCGCAAAATGCGCCAACCACTGAACGACATCAAAGTGACCCTGAACGGGGAACGGGAAAAGGACAAAACTCCAGCGTTGTTTACCGATATTCATGTGACCTTTAACCTCTATGGCGACCTGGATATTGACAAAGCCAAGAGGGCGGTGGATATGTCGATGGAAAAATATTGCTCGGTAGCGAAGATTTTGGAAAAAACAGCGAAGATTACCTGGGAAACAAATATTTTGGAAAAATAATTCATTTCCCTTAAATTGCAACAGTATATTGTTAAACTCCAGGTTACCTGCCGTATCCCCACTTCCTGCCGCACGTAATCCTGATAGACACTGTTGTAATTACCATGAAAAAAACAACCCTGCTGCTATGCCTCAGCTTGAGTAGCCTGTTCCTGGCCACTCGCTTTGCCGCTGCACAAACCCTTGTGGCTGACATCAACCCAATTTCCCGCGGCTCCGATCCTCATTTGATTCGTACCGCTCCCAATGGAGTCGTTTTTCTAGCTGACAGCAAGGAATATGGCCGGGAACTGTTTCAAAGTGATGGAACCGCTGATGGTACGAAATTGATTCTGGACGCTGTGAAAGGTACTGCCAGCGGCAATTACTTGTCCGTAGAAGTGATCAATGAGCGCTGTTATTTTTTGACTTCCGATGCTACAACCATTACCCTATGGCGCTACAATTTTTTAAACGGCCAATTGGCTGCACTTAAAGAATTTAAAGTGAGCAGCCCAAGTGGTGGTGGGAATTTTACCAAAGTTGGCAACCAAATATTTTTTTGGATTCAAAACAATTCAATATTTGAACTTTGGAAATTTGGTGCCTCGTCTTTGCAAGTTGACCTGGTCACTACTTTACCAACCGTCCAAGGCTTGTTTGAAATGAATAGCATCAACAATACCCTGGTTTTTTCTACACGAAATTCTTCTGGAACGGCTGCAATCTGGCGCAGCAATGGCACCAGCACTTCCACTCAAATAATCAGAGAATTTACCGGAACGAATTCTGTCGCTTTTGGTTTTGTCCCTTTTCAAGAAAAAATGTTGTTTATCGCCAAAGACGAAATCTATGGCCAGGAAATTTGGGCGACGGATGGCAATAACGCAGCAATATTTTTAGACTTGATTCCAGGGTCGGGAAGTAGCGAGGTGTATAACTTAAAGGCCAATAATGGTTTCCTCTACTTTAGTGCCAATACAAAAACCACGGGCGGTGCCAACGTGTGGCGAAGCAATGGTACAAAGGCAGGAACATTTCCAATGGGAAATAAATTCTCCAGCAAGCAACAGAGTTACCAGTTCAAACCTTTGCAAGCCTTTGACATTGGTGTATTTGCAAGTGTATACAATGACAGCACCAAGGCGGATGAGTTATGGTATTTTGAGGCCATGGCGTCTAGGACACTCAAAATAAAAACCTTAGCCGAGCCTGGGTTTTCAAACGGTAAATCCTATCAAGGTGTGACATCCGCCAATGTATTTTACTTTTTGGCTCATGACCAACAGTGGGGAGCAGAACTGTGGACCATCCGGAATTCTGCACTCACTCCCCCCAGACTGATCAAAGACATTTATCCAGGTAAAGACGCTCCCAATATTCGCAATCTTACCCCTTCCAGTGGCCGGGTATTTTTCAGCGCCGAGGATGATAAAAACGGTCAGGAGTTGTGGATGAGCAACGGAACCGATAAAACATTTATGGTCAAAGCTTTGAATGATCAAAACGGAGGCTCCAATCCCGGCAACTTTTTTGTACATCAAGGCTATTTACTCTTTGGTGCAGCCCACCCCGCTACTGGCAATGAACTTTATGTCAGCAAAGGAAATGGACCAAGTACGGTATTGCTAAAAGACATTAACCCTGGCCGCGCAAGTAGCGCCCCTTCTAATTTTATTCCGCTTAAAGACCTTACTTTTTTATTTTCCGCGTCTACCAACTCCCTTGGGAATGAACTCTGGCGCAGTATGGTGTATAACGAACCAGGTACACTAGTCAAAGACATCAACCCAGGCCAGTTGTCAGGGGTTCAGGGTAAAATGGGTAAACTAAAAGACAAAATACTTTTTGCCGGGCAAACCCCTGAAACGGGTACTGAACTGTGGATCAGCGATGGCACGACCACAGGTACTCAATTACTGAAAGACATTTGGCCGGGTGCCAACTCTGCTCAACCCATTTTTTTTGATGAAGCAGGAACCTTTGGCGACAGCATTGTCATTTTCCGAGCCAACGATGGTAACTCCGGAGACGAATTTTGGCGCAGTAATGGTACTGCTGCGGGAACTTACCAATTAATTGATTTTAATCCAGGCATTCAGGGTTCCGGATCATACACTGGCTTCACCAGAATTGGCAAATACGCTTATTTCAACGTCATTGATAAAACCAAAAACTTTCGGATTTGGCGTACCAATGGTAAAACCGTAGAGTTCGTTGCCGATGCCTCCGGGGATCAATTCGTGGGATACAAAGGAAAAATCCTTTTCAATGGTTATACCCCAGCTACTGGTATCGAACTCTGGTGTTACGATACCCTGGGTAAATACAGTTTTTTGCTCAACGACATTAATCCCGGGGTGGCTTGGTCCAATCCAGCCCATTTCAAGGTTTTTAACAACGAGGTATACTTCAGTGCCGACGATGGCAAGTCCGGCACAGAATTGTGGAAAACCAACGGGGATCGGAATTTCACCACCTTGTTTCAGGACATCAACCCTGGCCTGGCCAGCAGCTTCCCCCGGGAGCTAATCCCCAATGGCAATTTCCTGCATTTTAGTGCCGAAGAGCCCCTCACCGGGCGTGAGTTGTGGTATTTTCCCGCAGGTGCACCTTACGCCAAATTGCGTTTTGATTTGAACAAAGGGAAAGCTTCTTCCAGCCCAGCAGGTCTTACCTTATTTTTTAATGAGATTTTTTTTAGTGCAGACGATGGCCTTATTGGTCGGGAATTGTGGAAAGTGGCAATGCCGGATGTGGCTACGTTTAATGAACCAACTGCTGATTTAACACAAATTGCAGCGAATCAGCTGGTTAAAGATTTAGGCGATCTACCCAAATTGACCCTTTATCCCAATCCAGGCACGGATTATTTGCAGGTGCAAATGCCTCTGGATAACCTGAAAATGGAGGTGTACGATGGTTTGGGGCGGCGGGTTTTACCAGCTGTTTCCTTCAACCAAAGCGCTGAAGTGATGGTGAAAAATTTGGTACCAGGACAGTATTATTTAAAAGTATTTGATGGGCAGGAAAAATTGATAGCTGCTCAGGCTTTTCAGAAGAAATAAATAAAAACGCAGTTTTTTCTTTCTAGCCACAAAGGCACGAAGGCACAAGGGGCTATTCTAAAAAATCCATGCTTAGTGTCTTTGAGCCTTTGTGGCTAAAAAAATGGCAAAAAACAAAATGGTTTGATTTTTATAACTTTGCCCCATGAACAAGACCGAAAGCATCGAAGACTTTTACCGCAACAAACTCCAATGGATGCCCGATAACCTGAAAAAAGGTTTAGGGCATTTCAATGTATTCAAGCTGGACGACTTTAACGGCCCACAAGCCAAACCCATGCCTTACAACCGCAGGGATTTTTTCAAAATCAGTTTTATCCTGGGCGGAAACCGCGCCCACTACGCCGATAAAGTAGTTGAAACGAATGGCCCCACCCTGCTTTTTGCCAATCCACAAATTCCTTACAATTGGGAGCCACTACAAAGCATCTATTCAGGACATTTTTGCATTTTCACTGAGGCATTTTTCACCAACTTTGGCAACATCAAGGACTATCCCGTTTTTCAACCCGGAGGTACTCCCCTATTCCAATTAACCGAAGATCAAATCGAGCCAATCCGCCTGATTTTCCTGCAAATGCACGAAGAAATGGCCTCAGATTTTCAATACAAATACGATGTGATGCGCACTCTGGTGCTGCAATTGGTGCACCTGGCGCTTAAGTTACAACCCGCGCAAATTTCGGTGTACGAAGCCTCCAATGCGTCTACACGTATTTCTTCCATGTTTACGGAATTGCTGGAACGGCAGTTCCCGATAGAGTCCAATGGGCAACAAATTGCCTTCCGTTCACCCAATGATTTTGCCTCTCAATTGGCCGTTCACGTCAATCACCTCAACCGTGCCTTGAAAGAAACTACTGGCAAAACCACTTCTCAAGTCATCGCCGATCGAGTGGTGCAAGAAGCCAAAATGTTGCTGATGCATACCAACTGGAACATCGGTGAAATTGCCTGGAGTCTGGGTTTTGAGGAACCTCCCCATTTCATCAATTTTTTCAAAAAGCAGGTGGAGCTCACCCCTAAAACTTTCCGCGAATCTTCCAATTAATTCCCCATTGTTTGATTTTTGCAGTTATTGGTTTGATTTGAGCATTTACAGGGGTGGTAGATGCGCCTAGTTTTGTGGTATCATTCAGCGGGGTGCACGACAGAATCGAAACACCCAAAAATGAAGGATGATGCCGGATTGTAGAGACGCACGGCCGTGCGTCTCTACAGTGCGTTGCCCCGATTTTGTCGTGCACTCATTTTAAACAACTCAAACAATGATATCCAATTCAAAAATTGCGCTGATCACGGGCGGTAGCCGTGGACTCGGCAAGGAGATGGCTTTGCGTATTGCTGAAAAAGGCCTGGATGTAGTGCTAACCTACAACAGCAAACAGGGCGAAGCGCAAGCCGTGGTACAACAAATCGAAGCGCTAGGACAAAAAGCTGCAGCTTTGCAGCTCAACGTAGGACAAGTAGGCACTTTCAACGCGTTTTTTGCCAACCTACAACAGGTATTACAAACGCACTTTGGCACGGATAAAATCGACTTTTTGGTCAACAACGCGGGCATTGGCATCCATGCTTCTTTTGCAGAAACCACCGAAGAGCAGTTTGACGAACTCCTGAATATTCATTTTAAGGGCAGCTTTTTCATGGCGCAAAAGGCACTGCCATTGATGAATGACGGAGGTGGAATCGTCAATATCTCCACTGGTTTGGCACGTTTTTCATTCCCAGGATACGCAGCCTATGCTTCAATGAAAGGTGCTATTGAAACTTTGACCAAATACCAGGCGAAAGAACTGGGTGCCAGGGGCATTCGGGTGAATGTGGTGGCTCCGGGAGCGATTGAAACAGACTTCGGCGGTGGTGCGATGCGCGATAATGCCGCTTTGAACGCTCAGGTAGCTTCAATGACGGCACTTGGTCGGGTAGGTTTACCCGAAGACATTGGTGGCGTGGTCGCTTTTCTGTGTACGGATGAAGCGCGTTGGGTCAATGCGCAGCGGATTGAATTGTCGGGGGGGATGATGTTGTAGCTAAGTCTCATGTCTAACCTGAGGTGTCCCTTGGGTGCCTATGGTTTCTAAGGTGGTGAAAATAATTGTTCTTTACCACCTTAGAAACCATAGACACCTTAGAGGCACCTCAGGTTAATTTACACC
>JAAFHQ010000243.1 GCA_013298445.1 Chitinophagales bacterium
TTCCGGGCACATACCCCCGATACCGAATACCGAGCCATTCAAGAGGCATTGGATTATGCCCTCAAAAATAAACCTTCTTTCGGAGGATTTGTACTCACCTACACAGTCGGCAATCGAATAGTTGCAGGGGTAGTCGTCAATAAGACAGGAATGCAGGGTTTTAAGTCAGAAAACTTGCTGGTATTGGCTGCACTACACGAAGATTTTAAGGCTCAAACCACCTTATTGGAAGACCTCATCAACAAAGCAGTGGATTACGCTGATGGCGATATCGCCATTTACGCCAAACCCAATCACCCTGCCCTGATGATGGCCAAAAGAATGGGATTCAAGGAGCAGTACGTAGAGCTCAAATTTCAAAAAGCAGCTCAGGTGGCAAAAATAAGAGTTTAACCAGTTTTTATTTTTAAAAATAAAGTTTTATTTTGCATGAGTTTTTAAACAAAACACCTAACTCATGCAAGAGCAGGTTATAGCTCATCTTTCCCGCGATCCACTCCTGGCATCCATCATTCCCGGTATTGCTTTTCCGGATTATGGGGCCAATAATACCGATGTTTATTTTGGCTTGTTGGAATCTATTGCTTCCCAGCAGCTTTCTGTCAAGGCTGCCGATACCATTTTTAAGCGATTTTTGGCCCTTTTTCCCAATGATTACCCCAAAGCAGAATTGTTGGTAGAAACACCTCAAGAAAACCTGCGTGGCGTAGGGCTTTCCAATCAAAAAGCGCAGTACATGCGCAACACTGCCGCTTTTTTCATTGAACATCAATTGTTTGAAAAAGACTGGTCCGACTACAGTGATGCCGAAGTGGTACAAACCTTGAGCAGCATCAAAGGGGTAGGCAAATGGACCGTGGAAATGATCCTCATGTTTGTGCTGCGCCGCCCGGATGTATTCCCCATCGATGATTTAGGGGTGCGGCAAGCCATGATCCGTCTGTATAAGGTGGAATCGGAGGGCAAAGCCCAATACCAACAGCTGACAGAGATCGCGGAAGCCTGGCGGCCATACCGCACTTATGCCTGCCGCTACTTGTGGCGTTGGAAAGACTCGTAAAATATCCATCAATGAAGTCATATTCTTTATTCTACCTCCTCTTCTCTGCGTTTTTACCAATCTTTTTATCCGCTCAGCCTAAGTATGAAGCCGATGTAATTGTTTACGGCGGCACCTCTGCAGCCATTAGTGCCGCTGTGCAGGTGAAAAAAATGGGCAAATCTGTCATCATCGTTTCGCCGGATACCCACTTGGGGGGCTTATCTTCCGGGGGCTTGGGCTTTACCGACACCGGAAACAAGGAAGTCATTGGGGGGCTTTCCCGGGAGTTTTACCACCGCCTTTACGAACATTACCAGCAGGACAATTCATGGGTATGGCAAAAAAAAGCGGAGTACGGCAACAAAGGCCAAGGCACACCCGCCATTGATGGCAACAACCGCACCATGTGGATTTTTGAACCACACGCTGCGGAAAAGATATTTGAAGATTTTGTCAAAGAGTATAGCCTTACTGTGCACCGCAACGAATGGCTCGATCGCTCGACCAAAGGAGTAAGTAAAAAAGGAGGGAAAATCCGTTCTTTTCGCACCCTCAGCGGAAAACAGTACAGCGGCAAAATGTTCATCGACGCCACTTACGAAGGCGACCTTATGGCTGCCGCAGGTGTCAGTTACCACGTAGGCCGGGAAGCTAATTCGGTGTACAACGAAAAATGGAACGGGGTACAAACCGAAATTTTTCAACACGGCCACCATTTTAAGGCCAAGATCAGTCCTTACAAAATTGAAAACGATCCCAGCAGCGGCCTCCTGCCCGAGGTATCTGCTGAGCCTTCCGGGGCTTATGGCTCGGGGGACAAGCGCATTCAGGCCTATTGCTTTCGCATGTGTTTGAGCAATCACCCCGACAATCGGATCCCCTTTGCCAAACCAGCAGGCTACGACCCCACTCGTTACGAGTTGTACGCCCGGGTATTCGCCAGTGGCTGGCGCGAAACCTACGACAAATTTGACCCGATCCCCAACCGCAAAACCGATACCAACAACCACGGTCCCTTCAGCACCGACTATATTGGCAAAAATTACGACTACCCCGAGGCTTCTTACGAACGCCGCAAAGCCATCATCAAAGACCACGAGTTGTACCAAAAGGGCCTGATGTACTTTTTGCAAAACGATCCACGGGTGCCCGCTGACGTACGTGATAAAATGCAGCAATGGGGCCTGCCCAAGGACGAGTTCACCGACAACGGCAATTGGCCACATCAACTCTACATCCGCGAAGCCCGACGCATGATCGGGGAATTTGTGATGACTGAAGCCGACGCCCTGGGCAAAACCAAGGTGCCTAACCCCGTAGGTATGGGCTCCTATGCGCTGGACTCGCACAATACGCAGCGTTATGTCAAGGCTGATGGTTATGTGCAAAACGAAGGTGATATAGGGGTGCACCCGGACCGCCCGTATTCCATTGCCTATGGCTCGATTTTGCCCAAAGTCAAAGAATGTCAAAACCTCCTGGTTCCGATCTGTGTATCGAGTTCACACATTGCTTATGGTTCTATTCGCATGGAACCGGTGTTTATGATCCTTGGGCAATCGGCGGCTACCGCAGCAGTATTGTCGATTGACAACAAGATTAGTCCACAGAAATTGCCTTATGAAAAGCTAAAGGAGGTGTTGCTAAAAGATCAGCAGGTGTTGGAAAGACAATAATGTACACCATCCAGGATGGACGTTTGTTATTGGTGGTAGCTCAAACTCTCCACCATATCCACAATCGTCTCTTCCACTGGTCGGTAACTCAATCCCAACTCATTAATGCTTCGTGATGCATCAAACTGTGGAGCATAGCCTAAATTCCCCCGTAAAAAGCGCCGACTAAAGCCAACCCAGGGGCCAATCAGGTACAACAACCAATTGGACAAGGGCCTTTTGGGCAACTTAAACGCGTCACCATATCGGTTGCCGAGCGAAGTCGAGGCACGCATCACCGCGGCCATTTCCAATATGCTCATGGTTTGGGCACAAATCAGGTAACGGCCATTGGCTTCGGGTGTGAAGGCTGCCAACAGGTGTGCCTGCGCTGCATCCCGCACATCCGCAACGCCAAAATACAATTGTGGCGCCCCGAGGCGTAGCTCGCCATTCATCAGTTGGCGAATGGTAGATACACTTACATTGTCGGCCCGCCCGGATAGGGTAGGCCCAAACAGGAAAGTTGGGTTGATACAAACCAGGTCCCATTGATGCTGTTGGTTGGCAATGATCCAGGCTTCTTTTTCGGCCAGGGTTTTGGAATAACCGTAAGGATCATAATGCAGGTCGGAAATCAAATTCCAGTTGTGTTCATCGAAAGCACCGCTGGGCTGATCCAGGATTTCGCGGGCCTCGGCGTACACCGCCACTGCGCTGGAAGTCATAACCACCCGTTTGACTGAAGGGTTTTCCCCGGCTGAATACAACACATTTTTTGTGCCCTCCAGAGCCGGATCAACCAGTTGTCGTTGCGGATCTTTAATTTTTCCAATCAAAAAAGGAGAAGCAGTATGGATGACCAGCTCACAACCGCGCATGGGATTGTTGAAGTCGCCGTGGCGCATCAGATCTGCTTCGTAAAACTCCAGCCGACCCGGGCCAGCTTCCGCAATCCGTTTGAGATGGGCAATTTTGCGTTCATCCTGCCGATTCCGTACCGTAGTGCGTACAAAATAGCCCGCTTCGACGAGGTACTTAATCATCCAGGATGCCAAATAACCCGAACCTCCAGTAACCAGGATCGGTAAGGATTGATCAAATGACTGTAGCTGCACAAGAAAAATTTTTATACACTAGACAGGGTATATTCCTGTAAAACAAATTACAAACTTGTTTAAATTCAGTGGTCAAAACTAACACAATCGACTGTATTTTAAGTAGAGAACTGAAAACACAATTGTTAAGGTCATATTTTTTCTTTCACGAATAAAAATTATTTGGGTATATTTACCCCCATTGAGACATCCGGTCCTACCCCCTTTTGGATCACGTCATAAGTGATTGCCGGAAATACCCATAAAAAGCCACCTGCAAGTGTGATTGTAGGGTTTTACAACATAAACCTTTTGATATTAGGAACCGGAGAGAGATTCAAAGGTTTCGTGGTCGCATTCCTAGCCGTTGTTTTGGCCACTCAGATTAAGAAGCTCGGTAACAATCCTTTGAACATTTTTTTGTCATAATCTCATTTGATGAAGAGTACTAGTTATTGAGGCTATTGCTCTAGGAATCGATTGAAAGAATAAGATCGGCATGCGCAGTTTTTTTCAACTAATTCCCGTAGCGGTAGCTTTTAAAGCCATGCTGCTACTAGGCAACTTTGGTCATAAGTTGTCGACCTCCCTTGTACCCGGAGTACAAACTGCACCATCCGTACGGACAACTGTGAACCAAGGATGCATCGATACCGTACACATTACGCTGGACTCGAACTGTCAGTTTGTACTTACACCTAAATTGGTTTTGGAAGGTTCGGGGGCTTGTTTAACAGCAGACGATTACGAAATTTTTGTAGACGATGAAAATCCGCTCAACCGCGACACTGTGGATGGTTGTGGCAATTTCCGCTTTATCGTCAACATCAAAAATCCCAAGTCTTGTACCCAATTTACGAACTGCTGGGGCATCGTTGCTGCTGAGGATAAAATGGCCCCGGTTGTTACCGCACCTGCTGATACTACCCTCTTTATTTTTTGTGACGAAATCACGGACATTTACCAGAACCTAAGTAGTACCGACAGTTTTGGGATTGCTACTCTCAAGGACAATTGCAACAAAAGAATATTGAAGATTCGCAGTTTTATCGACGCCATTTATTACGACAACCACTGCGACACCATTATCATTCGCCGCTTGTTTTTTGCCAGCGATGCCAAGGGCAATCAGGATACCGACCCACAGTTCTTCACCTTGCTTCGCGCTCCATTGGCCTCCATCCAATTGCCGGATAGTGTAGGCATCAATACCTGCACCGGAAACAACAACCCGAAAAAGGACAAAAACGGAAACATCCACCCCGATGTGAGTGGCTACCCTTATGTGATCAATTACAAAGGGAAAATTGATTACATCACCGTTGATTCTTCTTGCGGACTCAGTTCTACCTATGTGGATACCCGTTTTGAAGTATGCCCCACTACCTATAAAGTATTACGCCGTTGGATCATCAAAGATTGGTGCAAAAAAACCTCGATTGAGCTTAGCCAGGTCATCAAAGTGGGCGATGTGGACAAGCCCAGTATAAAGCTTCCGTACCACCATGATTTTTTGAGCACTTCTACCAGCCCCTTTGATTGCACCGCTGCGATTGAAGTAATGCCACCTGTTGTAACGGATGCCTGTTCTGGCTATACCTGGACTGCGGAAATCTGGACCGACACCTGTCGGGATACCCTCGGTTTGGCCATTGATCCCAAACCTCCGGTGCGTTTAGGATTTACAAATAGTGGAGCGCAGAAACGCTACATTGGCAACTTGCCTATCGGCTGCCATATCCTCATTTATACGGTGCGCGACGCTTGCCACAACGAAGCAAAAGACACTGTTCACCTGGAGGTACAGGACAAAATCAGCCCGGTGGCCGTTTGTGACGATAAAATCAACATCAGCCTCAATGAAGCGGGCTATGCCCAGCTGCGTGCTGAAGACGTTGACGAAGGCAGTAAGGACAATTGCAAATTGGCCAAACTCCACATCCGTCGGCCCATCACCCTTGATGAAAATTGTAACCCACTGGATACACCCCGAGTAAGTCGTTGGGACTCGATACTCACTTTTACCTGTTGTGACCTCGCTTTAGGCTACGTCAAAGTAGAGCTGAGGGCAACCGATGCTGCTGGCAATACGGATTATTGCTGGACGACCGTTTGGATCGAGGACAAAATGAAGCCCTGGTGCCGGGCCCCCAAAGACACTACTGTGTATTGCGATAGTTTGCCCAAAGGGGTTGATTTTAAAAACCGCAGCACCATCGCCCGGTATTTTGGCGCACCTAAGGTAGGAGACAACTGTTTCAAGGCAGAATGGATCGAATTTGATCCCGTAGTGAAAATAAACAATTGTGGCGTAGGGACGGTTAAACGGAAATTTTTGGCCCGCGATGAATCCGGCAACCAATCACCCGATACCTGTTTTCAATGGATCACGGTAATTGCCACCCATGAGTACATGATCAAATTCCCCAAGGATTACATCGAATATTGTAAAGACCCCAGTCCGGATACCATCGGAACCTTTGAACTGGCTTGTGATATCCTGGCCGTCAATGTCAGCGATAAACGTTACCAGGGCGATGGGGTGGAATGTTACAAAATTTTCAGAACCTACAATGTCATCAACTGGTGTGAGTATGTGGACGGGGACGACATCATTCCCGTACCTCGCGATATCGACTGTGACGGCACCGGTGGAGAAGACGATGTGTGGGTAATCGTACGCCGCGATGGCAGTGCCTATTTTGATGCCGACAACAATGAAAAGAACAAATTCCCACTGGCCAACTCCCGGGTTTGTGGTGGTAATCCAGAAGGGTACTGGGAAAAATTGAACCGGAAACCAACCGGACAATGGACCTATACTCAAATCATCAAAGTGGTGGACACCGAAGCTCCGCAGGTTTTCACCGAATCCAACGTGTCTTTTTGCATCAATCGCAGTGATTGTAAAGCGGATATTATTTTGTCGGTTGGTATACAGGAAGCTTGCGACCCAAGTAACCTCAATATTGAAACCGACCTTAAATTGGAGATCAACGAAAGTTCCAGCAGTAGCCAAACCAATTGGCGGGTATTTGGGCGTTACCCCAAATATTTGTTCACCGGGGTAGTACCCAAAGGTGATTACCAGCTGGAGATCAAAGTATCAGATGCTTGTGGCAATACGGGCAGAGGTTTTGTCAAATTTAAAGTAGTGGATTGTAAACCACCCGCCGTCACTTGTATTCACGGCTTATCTGCCGAGTTGAGTGAATTGCCACCCAATACTGATGCGGACGGCGACGGGGACGTGGATAGAGCTTCAACCATTGTTTGGGCCAAAGAACTCTTGGCCAGCCCCAGCATCGATTCTTGTTCCGGTCCGGTTCGTTATTCCATCAACCGCAAAGGGGAAAAAGCCAACATCAACCAGGATTACATCATCCTAACCTGCGATGATTTAGGTTTGACTGAAGTCGAATTGCATGCCTGGGACAACGCCATCAATACCAAACTCAGTCCTCCGGGGCCCAACCATGATTTTTGTTTGACCTACATCAAGGTGCAGGACAACAAATTCAACCTTTGTAAAGACCCTGGCGATACCCTGATCATCGAAGGGAATACCCGCACTGAATTGGGCCTCAGCCTGAGCGGGGTCGTGGTGGAAAGCAGTGGCGCCAAAAGTTTAAAAGCCGTGAGTGTTCAAACCGGCGATTACCTCATGCAGGGACTTGCCGCAGGTTACGATTATACCCTCACTGCGGATAAAGAGGATGATGCCCGCAATGGAGTCACCACATTTGATGTTTTGTTGATCACCAAACATATTTTGGGCAAACAACGGCTCACTTCGCCTTATCAATTGCTTGCAGCAGACGTGAACCAGTCCGGCTCCATTTCCACCATCGACTTGATCAAAATCCGGCGGGTCATCCTGCATTTGGATGCCACTTTTGAGGGTGGAAAAAGCTGGCTCTTTGTCGATGCCAAACACCGTTTCAAAGACCCCAATAACCCCTGGGCCGAAGCGATTCCGAAGTTCATTCAATTCAACGACTTGGATCGCTCCGTACCAGACGCCGGCTTCATCGGCATCAAATTGGGTGATGTAAACGGCAACGTTGAAACCAATGGCCTGACTCAGTTGAGCCCCATCATCATTAAAAAGGAGGGTGAATTGCCCCCACAGCGGCCACAATTGGACTTTAAGGTGCTCTCGGTACATCCGAATCCTTTCCGCGATCAGGTGCAAATCAAATGGTCGAGCCCGAGTGGTGGCGAAGCCACCCTGCTAGTGTTCGATGCTTTGGGTCGGGCTATTAAACAAAATAAAGTTGATTTATTCATTGGCGAAAATAATTTTACATACACTCAGCAAGATCTGCCAGGGACGGGGACGTACACGGTGATCATTCGGCACAATGGCCAACAGG